>JBCCDG010000004.1:0-92143 GCA_039030915.1 Pseudomonadota bacterium
CGACGGTGCCTCGCACCATCTCGCCCAGGTGATCTTTGATCCGCGCCTCGTCGATCTGGATCACTTGGCCCATCGGCTTCGTCTCTCCGTTCTCGTCATACTCAGCTCCTCTCAGCTATTCTGAAAGGAGCCGCCGACGCAGGCAAAGTGCGAAAGACCCTGTACGCTATCCGCCCTTCCCGCATCGCCGCGGCGACAACGCCGAGACACCCCGTCCCCTCCCAGAGAAGGCAGCGCCCGTTCATCGGCCATCCTCCTGCCGAAGGGTTGGCCAAACGAGAGGTACGCGAGGCGCAAGCGCGCGCGAGAAGACCGATCCCCATTCCCATCGCCGATTGCGCGCTCGCGTGCGGCACGGTCGGCTCACAGGTCCACGACGGCCTCAATGATCACAGTCCCGACCGCGAACGCGCGAAGTCAGCAGGTCGGACCGCCGTCGCCCACGAGGCTTCTGAGATCGATGCGGCCGCGCCCGACAACTCGGACTGAGAACAAAGGAACGGCGCTTGTTCGCTAAATGTTCACAGCCTCGCATGTAGCGTGACGTGGGAGGGCGCGGGCGCAAGGCAGCGATCCGCCAGCAGTCTGTCTTGAATAGCAACCAAAGCGATGGGTCCGCCGTGGTACGGCACGAGCGGTCGCCGAACCCGGATGAGGGACATCGCGCCATCTCCCGATAAGAGCATTTGCACCGTCGTCGATCGCTCTTCGAACCGCCGCGCCGGTGCGGGTCCGGGGGAAGACGGGACGAGGGCGCGCGGCGCTTGGCGGCTGCCGCATCGGCACGGCTCTCCCGGCGACAGGCCGCACTCCGACGCCCGCCATGGCGCACCGGGTTCGGGCTGAGAGTGAGCGGCTCGCATCAGCGGAGAGGCTCAAGGGGACGACGAGCGGAGGCGGGCGGTGCGCAACACCCCACATGTTGCGCCGGCCGAAGAGAGGAGGGGTGGAACGCCGAGGAGCGCGTTGCACTCGGCAGCTCCGCGCAAGCGTCGGCCGCCGGCGCGATGCATCGGGCGGCGAAGGGCATGCCTCATCTTTGACCGGCGAAGGCGCCACGCGAGGCGAACTGGGGCGCCCTGCCGTTTGGGCTCAGCCGAATATGTCGGCGGTGATGCCTTCGTACCAACCGAGGCTTTCGTCGTAAGTCGCCTTGCGGGTTGCGGCGTCTTCGTCGGTCTGGCTGATGAAGCCCTCGGTCTTGGCGATCTTATCCTCGGTCGCCTCGTAGCGCGCGCCGACCTTCACGCCGTCATCCGTCGCGATCAGGGACCAACAGGTGTTGGCGAAGCGCGCCGGGAACGCCTTGGAACCCGTCAATGAGGCGCGCACGCTCATCGCCGCCACCTTCGCCTGGCTGTTGGCGGAGTAGGCCGATTTCGGCATGTCGCCGGCGATGGTCGCGTCGCCGAGGACGTGGATGTTCTCGTCCATCCGGCTCTGCATCGTCGCCGGCACGATGGGGCAGAAGCCACTGTCGTCGGTCAGCCCTGCCGCCTCGGCGACAAGCCCCGCCTTCTGCGCGGGGATGACATTGGCGGCGTCCGCCTTCACCGGCTCACCGTCGACCACGACCTCCATCGTCTCGGGGCGCACCTCCTCGACGGTCGAGAATTCTCCGTCGATCCATTCGACCATGTCCGGGTAGTGGGCGGCCCAGCCGTTCTCGAAGAGCGTCTGCTTGGAGAACTTAGCCTTTGGATCGAACACCATGATCTTGGCGCTCGGGTTCTTTTCCTTGAGGAGATGCGCGACCATCGAGACGCGCTCATAGGGGCCCGGCGGGCAGCGGTAGGGGTTAGGCGGCGGCACCATGACGAAGAGGCCACCCTCCGGCATCGACTCGATCTGGGCCTTGAGGAGCTCCGTCTGGCTGCCGGCCTTCCAGGCATGCGGCATGGCGTGCTGGCCGGCGAGGCTGTAGCCAGGGATGCTGTCCCAGCGAAAATCGATCCCCGGTGCCACGACCAGCCGGTCGTAGGGCACGTTACCGCCACCCGCGAGCGCGACGGTCTTCGCGTCCCGATCGACACCCGTCGCCCAATCATGCACCACGTTGACGCCCTGCCGCGCGATGGTCCCGTAGCTGTGCGCGATGCTGTCGAGCGTGCGGAAGCCGCCGATGTAGAGGTTGGAGAAGAAGCAGGTGTAATAGGTGCGCGAGGGCTCGATCAGCGTCACGTCGATCTCGCCCTTGCTGTCCTTCGCGATATAGCGGGCCGCCGTGCCGCCTCCCGCACCGCCGCCGATCACCACTGCCTTGGGCCGCGCCGCACCGATCGCCGCTGGGGCGGAGAGCACGGCAGAGGCGGCGAGCGCGCCGCCAAGGGTCTCGCGTCTGTTGAGCTTCATGGTCGTTCTCCCAGGGTTGCGGCGTTCTAGTTGACGCCTTCGAAATACGCCGCGAGCGCGGCGATCTCGTCGTCCGACAGGTTGCCGGCGATGAGCTGCATGACGGGATGGGGGCGATGCTTCGCCTTGTAGGCGTGGAGCGCGATCACGAAGTCGCTCTTCGGCCAGCCGACAATCGAGGGGATGCCGTCATCGGTACCGTCCGCGCGATGGCAGGTGACGCATTCGCCGGCGAGATATTCGCCGTAAGCCGGGTCGCCCTCGATAGCGAGGATTTCCGGCGCCAGGTCGGGATCGCGTCGCGTGGCCGTCGGTGCCGCCTCGGGAATGTCGCGCGGGCTCGCGCTGAAGAGGCGGATATAGGCGATGAGGTCGCCGCGATCCCCCTCGTCGGCGATGCCGCGGAAGGCCATGCGGCTGCTGGTAACGAGGTTCTTGGGGTTCTCGAGGAAGACGTCGAGCTTCTCGGCGGTCCAGACGAGGCCGTCCGCGCCCGCGCGCCGCATATCGGCGGAATAGTTGTAGCCGGGCAGGCTCGCGGCACGGCGCCCGAAGAGCTCGTTGAGATGGGGCCCGACGCGGTGCCGCGCCTCGGCGCCCACCATGTGACAGGACTGGCACTTGCGGAAGATGTCGGCCCCGCGCTCGACATCGCCGGCGGCTGCGGGGCCCGCGAGGACGAGAAGGGCCGCAGCGACCGCCTGCCGGGCGAGCGCCAAGGGCGCCCCACGCCAGGATCGGCGGTCCGGCGCGCGGCGCTGCATCGAGCGCCTAGTCCACACCGATCCCGGCCGTGTTCTCATCGTCGCCCTCCGGTGTCACATCGAGGATCCGGGCCCGCATGACGATCTCCGGCGTCTCCTTGCAGCCGGTCATGCAGGGCGCCCCGCCGGCAATGTTGGGAATGTCCGGCCGCGGGTCCTCAACGAAGTTCTCCTCGTTCGGCAGGCTGAGTTCGGCAAAGTTCTCATGGCTCAGCACAAACTCATCATCCGTCACGACGTCGTTCATGTACAATAGATACGCCGTGATTGCGTAGACGTCGTCAGGCGCGAGGGACTGCGCATAGCCGAACGGCATGGCCCGATTGATGTAATCGTAGACAGTGGAGAGATAGGGCCAGTAGCTGCCGATCGTCTTGACCGGGCGATCATGCGTGAGGGTGCCCTGCCCGCCGGCAAGCACGGGCCAACGGTCCACGCCTTCGCCGAAATCGCCGTGACAGTGCGCGCATTGCTCGGCAAAGATTTCCTCGCCCGTCAGCACATCGCCCGAGCCTTCGGGCAGGCCCTGCCCGTCGGGGCGCACGTCGATGTCCCAGGCCGCGATCTCGGCGGGCGTTGCCTCCCGGCCAAGGCCGTAGCCGTCGGCGAGCGCCGGAACGGGAGCGGCAAGGGCCAGTGCCGCCGCGAGGCCGAGGGCCGCTTCAGGAAATCTCGACATTCTCCGCCTCCCCGTTGGCATTCACGGCCCAGGTCTGGATACCGTTGTTGTGGTAGATCGAGTTGACGCCGCGCACCTTGCGAAGGGCATCCTTGGTCGGCTGGATGTCGCCCTCGCTGTCGACCGCACGGGACTGAAGCAGCAGCGGCGCACCGTCCCAGTCGAAGCTGTAGTAGAACCGATGCATCGACTTCGGCGTGCTGAAGCCGTCCACCCGCGCCTGGTGCCAGTTGCGCCCCCCATCGGTGGTGACATGCACCTCCTTGACCGCGCCGCGGCCGGACCAGGCGACGCCGGTGATCATGGTGCGTCCCCTGCCATGCGCGATGGGCGCCTGGGGGCTGGGATTCGTGATGACGGATTTGACGTCCATCTCCCAGGTGAAGCGGCGAGCCCTGCCATCGGCCATCAGGTCGGTGTATTTCGACGTCTCCTCCCGGTGGTGCCAGGGCTTGTCGCCGACCTCGATGCGGCGGATCCACTTGACCCACATGTTGCCTTCCCAGCCGGGGACGACGAGACGCGCGGGATAACCCTGCTCGGGACGCAGCCGCTCACCGTTCATATGCGTGGCGATGAGGCAGTCATCGAGCGCCTTCTCGAGCGGGACCGAACGGGTCATCGCCGAGGCGTCGCTGCCCTCCGGCAGGAGCCAGGCGGCATTGCCCTTGAGCCCTGCCTCGTCGAGCACGTCCTTGAGCCGGACGCCCGAGTAGACGCAGTTGTGGATCATGCCGTGGGTGTACTGGACGCCGTTCAGCTGGGCGCCTCGCCACTCCATGCCGCTGTTGGCCGCGCATTCGAGGAAGTAGGGAAGCGAGACGCGAGGGAAGCGGGCGAGATCCCCGAGCGTGAAGACGAGGGGCCGCTCGACCAGGCCGTGCACCATCAGGCGCCATTTCGCCGGCTCCACTTCGGCAATGCCACCGTGGTGGCGCTCGAAGCAGAGACCGTTGGGCGTCACGAAGCCGTCGAGTTCGTGGAGCGGCGTGAAGTTCACCGAGCTTACCGGATCGGCGGTCAGCCACGGTACGTTGCGGCGGACCACATGCGCCTCGTGCGGGGACGGCACGCCGTAGGGCCGCGCATCCACGCCCTCGCCGAGGAACTGCGTCCATGGCGTCTCGTCGAGGCTCAGGATCGCCGGGTCGCCGCCGGCACGGGCTGCACCGGCCGCGAGGGCGGCGCCGCCGGCGGCCAGGCTGCCCTTCAGAAAGGCGCGCCGTACCGGATTTCGGGCGGAGTTTCGCTTGTGCTCGGTCATCGGGTCCTCCCGCTTCTCAGCTCCGCCCGGCGACGCGGACGGCATTGTTCGGATCGACGCTGACGGTGCCTTTGCGGCGGATATGCGCCTCGACCACGTCCCAGATGGGCGGGCCCTCCGTCTCCTCGTTGACGCTGGCCCAGCCGGAGACTGTGTATGTCCTGCCCGCCTCGATGGCAGAGCCGTCGCGCAGGAGCGTCATGTCGGAGATGCGGCTGCCGGCCGGGGCGGAGATATCGATCCGGTACCCCATGCCCCCGACACGCACCATGTCGCCCCCCTGCTGGTAGTAGGGGTCCGGGTTGAAGAGGTTGTCGGCCACGTCCTCGAGGATGAGCTTCAGCATCTCCCCCGTCATCTCCGAGCGATAGGCGGCCGGATAGGTCATGGCCGTCGCGTTGAAGAGATCTTCGCGCGTGATCTCCTGGCCGGGCAGGAGCGACGGGCCCCATCGGAACCCGGGCGACAGGGCGATATCCGCTTCGCGTTCCTCGATCAGCGCCTGGCAGATCAGGTCGTCAAAGGTGCCGTTGAAGTTCCCGCGCCGGTAGAGAAGGCTGTCGGTCGTCCCCAGCACCTCGCTCAGCTCCGCCTCAAAGGGCGCGCGATGCTTCGCGATCAGCGCCGCCATCTCCGCATCCGGGCCGATGACGTCGGCGAAGACCGGGATGAGGCGGTGCTTGAGATCCTTCACCCCGCTGGCATCGACGTCCATGTCGATCCGGCTCACGAACTTGCCGTTCGAACCCGACGCGATGAGGGCCGTGTTGCCCACCATCAGCGGCTCGGGCAGGGCATCATGCGTATGGCCCGTCAGGATCACGTCGATGCCGGGCACTCGGGCGGCGAGCTTGCGATCCACGTCGAAGCCGTTGTGGCTGAGGAGGACGACGGCGTTCGCACCCTCGGCGCGCACCTCCTGCACCATCTCGGCGACGCGCTCTTCCCGGATGCCGAAGGACAGGCCGGGGAACATCCAGCCCGGATTTGCGATGGGCATGTAGGGGAAGGCCTGGCCGATCACGCCGATGGTCGCGCCGCCCCGTTCGATCATCGTGTAGGGCTCGTAGGCCGGCTCATCCCATTCGGCATCGAAGATATTGGCGCCGAGGAAGGGGAAGGGCAGCGCGTCCACGATCTCCGTCACGCGGTCGATGCCGAGCGTGAACTCCCAATGGCTTGTCATCGCGTCGGGCGCGAGGAGGTTCATGGCGTCGACCATGTCCTGCGCCTGGGTCTTCAGCGTGGTGTATGAGCCGTGCCAGGTATCTCCACCGTCGAGCAGGATCGCTTCCGGTCGCTCGGCCCGGATACGCTTGATCACGGTGGCGACGCGATCCATGCCCCCCATCCGACCGTATTCGCGGGCCAGCGCCACGAAGTCTTCGTTGGTCAGCGCATAGGCCCCGGGGCTGCCCGCTTCGATCCCGTAGAGCTTGAGGAAGTCCTTGCCCGTGACATGCGGCGGCTTGCCGGCGGCCTCGCCCACACCGAGATTGATCGAGGGCTCGCGGAACCAGATCGGCTTGAGCTGTCCGTGGATGTCCGTCACGTGGATGAGCGTCACGTTGCCGAGGGGCGCCATGTCGATGAGCCCCGCCTCCGTCAGGCCCTGCGCCCGGGCGAGCCCCGCCAGCGACGCGCCGCCGCCGAGCGCGCTCGTGGCCATGGCCGCCTGGAGAAAGTCGCGCCGCGAGATCATGCAAGTCTCCTCCGTTCGCGGGCTCGAGCCGCGTTTCGACCGGCATGCCCGCCGGCCCGTCAAGCGATGTGTTCTCCGTCAGCGTCCCCTCCCCCAGCGAGGGGGAGGACCGGGGAGGGGACCGCCGCAGCGCCCGCCCTCGCGCTTCCCCTCAGTTCCGGACCGACGGCGTCTCGATCGAGAGGCCGGCGCCGCGGGAGGCGAGATAGGCCTCGAGGGCCACGAACTCGTCCGAGCCGCGCTTGTAGGGCTCGGCGCGGATGTTCTTCATGCAGCCCGAGAACCGGCGATGGAGCGAGCCGAGGCCCGACCACTTGAACCGGTAGGTCGGGAAGCCGTTGATCATCCCCTGGCTGAGATGGTCCGCGCGGATCATCTGGCCGTAATTGTCCTCGTGGCACTGGTTGCACGCCATATCGAGCTGGCCAACGCGGGTGTAGTAAAGCTCCTTGCCACGCTCGATCCACTCTGCCATCGGCCCGTCGGTCTTGACCGTCATGGGCTCGCCGCGGGACTGCAGACCGATGAGCGCCGTCATGGCGAGCATCTCGGGGCTCTCCCACTTCCAGGCATCCGCCCCCTGATGCTCCGTCCGCGACCAGTTGACCCAGTGCTCGAGCGACCATGGCTTGCCGGCCGCCTCGTTCCACCGGGGCATCTCGGCGCGGAAGCCGGCCATCGCTTCCTCGACGTCGCCATGACATTCCGCACAGCTTTTTGCAGAGGAGCCGGCCGGCTCATCCCAGAGGTCGCGCGCATAGTCCACGGCCACCATCGCCGGGTTCTCGAAGTCATCGGTCTCGAGCGCCTGGGTCTCGTCCTTGCGAAAACGCCAGCCCGAATAGATCGTATCGAGCGGGTGACCCTCGGGCGTCTTAACCTCCGTCACCATTTCCTCGCCCTCGATGACGAGCGTGTCGTCATCCGGGCCCGGTCCTGCCATGGCGACGCCTGCCGCGATGGCGGCGCCAGCCATGAGAAGGGCGGCCTTCTTCATGCGATGTCCTCCCAGGGGTCTTGCTTTTTTGCCGCAGCCGGCCTCAGCCGATCGCGATCGTCTTCTCTTCCGTGTAGACGGAGCCGTCGTCGTCCACCCATTCGAACGTGATCGTTCCTGCCTCGGGCACGACCATGTCGAAGCTGAAATACGGGTTGGTGGCGACCGCAGGCTCGATCTCCGCCTCGAACACCACCTCGCCGTTAAACTTGGCGGTGAAGTGGTTGATGATCTGGCGGGGGATCAGCTCGCCCGTCTTCCTGTCCTTGCGCTGGCCAGATTCCATCGGGTGGCTAATCAGCGTCTTGATCGTGATCACCTCGCCGGCCGCGGCCTTGCGGGGAACCTTCACGCGGGGCTTTACTTTGGCCATCTCGCTTCTCCTCTATCCCTGCTTCAGCCGCCGCAGCCGCCGATGGTCACCTTCACGGTGTTCTTCACCATGGCGAACGAACCGTCCTCCATCTTCGCCACCGCGATGACCTCCTGCGTCTGCGCCAGACGGATGCGCGTGGAGGCGGAGCGGTTGGGCGCGAGCTTGCCGAATTTGAAGGTGGCGACGCCCGGGTTCGGGTTGCCTGCGGCCAGAAGCATGATCGCGGCCGCACCATCGGCCGAGACCTCGACCGGCACCGTATTGCCGTTCTCGGCGATCTCGGGCGTGGTCAGGTCGATACCGCCCTCTGCAGGCGTAGCGCCACCGGTGAAGGCCATGATGGCTTCCTCCACCGTTTCGGTGGCGGCGAAGGCCGGCATCGCGGGCGCCAGCGCGAACGCTGCGGCGCCGGCGGCGAGCCGTGCGAATGTGCGACGGGTTACGTCCATTGTTCCTCCCATGGGCCTCTGGCCCTCTAGCGTGCTCCGGGCGGTCCCGGTCATTCCTTCAGCGTCTTGAGGTAGGCTACCACGTCCTCGACCTGCTGGGCGCTCAGGATCGTCTTGCCCTCGAACTTGTCGAGCGGGCGGTTGAAGCCCGTGGTGCGGTAGAAGGCCGGCATGATCGTGTGATCGCCGAAGACGGCCTTCGAGTTGATCACGATGGCGCGGAGCTCCGCCTCGCTCCAGCGATCCGCCACACCGTCGAGCGGGGGGCCGACCTCGCCGTGGAACTGCTGCTCGTCCATCATGTCCGCGTTCTCGTGGCACGCGAGACAGTTGCCGAGCTTGCGCCCCGCGAAGGTCTCACGCCCGCGCTCGGCATCGCCGGGCTCCGCCGTCAACGGCGCGGCCACCATCCCATCCGTGATCTTCACATCCGTTGGCGCCGTCTCCGCCCATGCCGCGCCGGTGACGAGGCAGGCGAGGATACCGAGGGTGCGGACCCCATTCATTGCGTTTCTCCCCAGTGAGTCTTTTCGATTTGTTCGCAGGTTGCCACGATGCGGAAAGCCACGCAACATCAAATTCAAATCTTAGCATGTGTTGCGCTGCGGCGCGCCCGGATATGCCGAGCCATCGATGAGCCGATGCTGCCGTCTGGATCACAGCGCAACGGCGGCAAGTCTCAGCCTCTCACCAAGAAATGGCCGGCAAGATCGGCTGGCGAGAGAAGCGTCGGACAAGGCGTTCGATGTTTGTTCAAACATCGGAGCATATCCTAACGTGGGTGGGCGCGGGCGCCTCGGCCCGATGCCTTCGGCAACCGACGTCCACAAGGCGGCTTCCTTCGCCGCGGCAGCTGCGTTCCATCCATGCGCGCCAAGGCATGGGCATTCAGTCGGCCATACGCCTGATGCCATGGCCGACCGGGGGGCGGTGCCACAGGCAGCAGCCCTCGCCGATCGCGGCCACGCCCCAGACGTTTCCCGTCAGAGCCGGCCTTCGGCGCGCAGCCTCTCGATGTTGCGGGCGTGGAACTTCTGAAAGTGCTCCTCGCCCTCGTAGCCCTTCATCTTCACCCATCGGAACATATCGAGCGTCGTCCACTTGCCGAAGGCGCCCGGCATCGTCTGCACCGCCGCTTCGCTCACGGTCACGTCCTCGGGCGCCTCCTCGGGCAGGAAGATCACGGTCGGCGTGAAGGCGACGGCCCATCGGCGCACCGCCTCCCGCTCCGTCAGCGCCTCGCCGTCGAGATCCGTCACCTCCTCGTCACCGAACATGTTGAGCTGCACGACGACGAAGTTCTCCTTGATATAGTCGGCGACCTCCGGATCGGAGAGCACCTCCTCATGGAGCTTGCGGCAATAGATGCAGCCGTACTGCTCGACCAGGATCGCCAGGCGTTTGCCCTCGTCCGCCGCGGTCTCCATGTCCTCGCGCATGTCCTTGAAGGTCAGGGCGAACCACTCCTTCGTATGGAGCGCGCCGGGCGCGGGTTCCTCGGCGGCGACGGGCGGGGCCGCGCCGACGGCCAGGGCGGTGGCGAGGGCGAGCGCGGCGGGGAAGCGGGCAGGCATGGCGGTTTCCTCCGTTTTTCGTATCAGCCCATTGCGGGCACGTAATCGAGCATCCAGGCGGCGATGTCCGCGATGCTGTTGGTCATGAAGAGAACGCCCGTCAGCACCAGCATGGCTCCCATTGCCCGCTCCACATGCCCCATCTGCGCGCGAAGCTTTCGCATGAGCGCGAGGAAGGGGCGGACGAAGGCGGCGGCCAGCACGAAGGGCGCGCCCATGCCGAAGGCGTAGAAGCCCAGGAGAAGCGCTCCCTCCCCAGCCGTCTCCCGCCCCGCAGCCGTGAAAAGAATAGCGGCGAGCACCGGGCCCACGCAGGGCGTCCAGCCGAAGCCGAAGGCGAGCCCTACAAGATACGAGCCCGCCAACGTCGCCGGTCGCTGCTCCACCTCTACCCGCGCCTGGCGGTAGAGAAAGGGGATGCGAACAAGGCCCAGGAAGTGGAGCCCCATTACCAGGATCACGCCCCCTGCGATCCAGCGCAGCGTGTCGAAATGCCGGCTCACTGCCTGACCGATGGTGCTGGCCGTCGCACCGAGCGCGACGAAGACCGTAGCGAAGCCGAGCGCAAAGAAGAGGGCGGCCAGCACGACGCGCCAGTCCGCGCCCAGAAGCCGCGCGCCGCCGCGTTGCCCCGCCTCCTCCCCGCCCTTCAGCTCCTCGAGGCTCACGCCCGCCAGAAAGCAGAGATAAGGCGGCACGATCGGCAGCACGCAGGGCGAGACGAAGGACATCAAGCCTGCGAGAGCGGCCCCCGCATAGCCGATATCGAATTCCATGGCGCTTCCATCCCGGGCCAGCTTGTCATATTCTCATATTCAAGAAACTGTATGTCTAAGCCTTCATCGGGGTCAATCCGCCGCATGACACACGTGATCGCTATCCTCGCCCTCGCGGCGCTGCTGCTTCCCGGCCCGGCTACGGCGGGTGCGCTTCGCCTGCTGATGCTCGATCAGGCGGCTTGCGAATGGTGCGAGCAGTGGGAGGCGGAGATCGGCGGCGCCTATCACCTGACCGATGAGGGCCGCGCGGCCCCGCTCACGCGCGCCAGTATCCACGAGCCGTTGCCCGAGGGCGTCACGCTCGAGCGACGAGCCCATTTCACCCCCACCTTTGTCCTGCTCGAGGACGGCCGCGAGGTGGGCCGTCTCGAAGGCTATGCCGGGGCGGATTTCTTCTACCCGATGCTCGACCGCCTGCTCCGCGATGCCGGGGCCAAAATCAACTGAGGAGGACTGCATGATGCGACGTGCAACCATGACTGCCGCCTTTCTGACCGCCCTCGCCCTGCCCGCCGCGGCGGACGACGACGGGCTGGCGAGCTTCGACGTGCTGACGCCCGACACCGCCCTTGCGCTTGCCGAGGCGACGCTGGAGAGCTGCCGCGCGGGCGGCTATCAGGTCGCGGTAGCGGTACTCGACCGCTTCGGCCAGACGCAGGTGCTGCTGCGCGACCGCTTCGCCGGCCCGCACACGATCCCCACCGCCACCGCAAAGGCATGGACCGCCGTCAGCTTCCGCGGTGCGACGCAGGAACTCGACACGCGCATCGCGGGCGGTGAGCTCGAGGCGTCGATCCGCGACATCCCCGGCGCCCTCTTCGTCGGCGGCGGCGTTCCGGTTATGGCCGCAGGCTCCATCGTCGGCGGTGTCGGCGTCTCTGGCGCACCAGGCCCCAGTCTCGATGAGGACTGTGCAGAGGCGGGCATCGAGGCCATATCAGACGTACTCGACTTCTAAGGACGGACACGCCTTGCCCCTGCCAGCCCTCGACGACGGTCTCGACGATGCGGAGATGACCCGCATGATGGAGAACGCCCGCCAAGCGACGGACTTTCTCAAGGCCCTCGCCCATGAAGGGCGGCTGATGATCCTCTGTCATCTGGCAAGCCAGGAGCGTTCGGTCACCGAGCTCGAGCAGCTTCTCTCCCAGCGCCAAGCCGCCGTCAGCCAGCAGCTTGCACGGCTGCGGCTGGAGGGGCTGGTAGAGAGCCGGCGGGAGGGCAAGACGATCTACTACCGCCTCGCCGATGGTCGGGCGGAGAAGATGATCGGCATCGTCTACGAGATGTTCTGCGCCCCCGACCGGCCTGTCCGCTAGGACCGGCCCCGCATCGGCGGCAGGCGCTTCCGGAAGCGCCCGGGCGCTTGCATATGGCGGACGGCCGCTTCAGTCTCGCAACAGAACGTTTGGAAGGTCGATCCATGCCCGAGATCGAGGGCGCGCTCATCGCCACTATCGCAGGCCTCCTTGCCGGAGCCATGCTGGGCCTTGCCGCGCGCCTCGGCCGCTTCTGCACGATGGGGGCGGTGGAGGATGCGGTCTATGGCGACGATCTCGGCCGGCTCCGAATGGTGGCGCTGGCCGCCGCGACGGCGATCGCCGGCACGGCCATCATCGCCGCGATCGGCCTCCTGGACCCGGCGGAGACGCTCTACGCCCGGCTCGGCTGGTCGCCGCTCGGGGCCGTGCTCGGCGGGCTGATCTTCGGCTACGGGATGGCGAATGTGGGCACCTGCGGCTTCGGCGCGCTTGCCCGCATCGGGGGCGGCGATCTCCGCTCGGTGGTGATGGTGATCGTGATCGGGCTTGCTGCCTACGCGACGCTGAATGGCCCGCTCGCCGGGCTCCGCCTCTGGCTCGCGGGGATTGCGCCACAGCCCGGGACCGGGCTCGACATCGTCGCGGGCGAAGCGCTCGGCCTGCCCCCGCTTCTGGTGTCGCTGGTTGCTTCGGGCGGGCTCGGCGCCTTCGCTTTGGCCTGGGGCGGAGCGCTCCTGTCCACACGGCGGGTGCTCTGGGGCGTGCTGGCGGGCCTCGTGATCCCCTTCGCCTGGGCAGCTACGGGATATGCGGGCGGAATGGGCTTCGATGCGGTGCCGCTCGAATCGCTCACCTTCTCCCAACCCCTCGGCGAGAGCATGCTTTACCTCATGCTCAACCCGTTCGGGACGATGCCCGGTTTCGCGGTCTCCTCCGTGCTCGGCGTGGTGCTCGGGGCCGCGGCAGGGTCGCTTGCTCGGGGCGAGTTCCGCTGGGAAGCCTGCGACGACGCGCGGGAGCTGCGGCGGCAGTTCCTGGGCGCCGCCCTGATGGGCATCGGCGGCGTCCTGGCACTGGGATGCACCATCGGCCAGGGGCTCTCCGCCCTCTCGGTCCTCTCCCCCGGCGCGCCTATCGTGGTGCTCTCGATCATCGCGGGGGCGAGGCTCGGTCTCTTCGTTCTCGTGGAGGGGCTCGCGATCTCACGCTGAGCGTCCCCTCGCCCGCTCACCGCGCGATCGACGCCTCCGCCCGCGCCTCGCGCCAGATGGCATAGAGGCCCGCGCCGATGATCAGGCCCATGCCCAGGATGGTGAAGGCATCGATGCTCTCGCCGAAGAGAGCCCAGCCGACAACCGTGCCAAAGACCATTTGCAGGTAGACGAAGGGTTGGACGCGCACCGCCTCCGTCGCATCGAGTGCGCGGATCAGGAAGTAGTGCCCCGCCATGCCCGAGACGCAGAGCACGGCGAGCCAGCCGTAATCCGCCGGCGTCATCGGGGTCCAGTAGCCGACGCCCGCGACCGTCGCCGCCAGCGCGCCTGCCACCCCGGTGTAGAAAAATGCAGGGCCGGCCGAGCCGTCCGCCCGGCTGACGAGCCGCGTCAGCACCGTGTAAGTCGCGAACATCGCGGCCGAAAGGACGGCGATCAGCACCGCCGGCTCGAAGATGCCGAGGCCCGGGCGCATGATCACCAGCACCCCGACGAAGCCGGTGCCCACCGCGGCAAGACGCCGCCAGCCCACGACCTCGCCCAGCACAGGGATCGCTAGCAGCGTGGCGAGCAGGGGATGGAGCGCGAAGATCGCATGCGTCGTGCTGAGCCCGATCAGATCGAAGCTTGTGACGATCACCAGGATCTGCACCACCAACAGAATGCCGCGAAAGGCGTTCAGCCAGGGCATCCGGCTCCGCGCCGCACCGCGGATGCCGCCAGGGGCGCGCGCTGCGATGGCCAGCACGAAAGCGAGGAAGAACCAGTAGCGTATCATGACGAAGAAGGGGACGGGATAGCTCTCCGCCAGATGCTTCGACACGCCGTCCTGCACGGCGAAGACCGTGACGGCGATCAGCGCGAAGCGGATGCCACGCGCGGCTGACGCACGGGTCTGCCCCGGCGGCTCTTCCGCGGGCTGCTGCTGTGGCTCTGCCTGCATGGGCCGGAGTTGAGCACGCACCGCCGGAGCCTGTCGATCCTTCACGCTGCGACGCGGCCTTGCAGCCACCGCGACGGCAGGCATTAGGCTGGCGGGAGCGCGTTCATATTGACGAATACGTCAGGTTCCGCTCTCTGAGCCGGAAACAAACCGGGAGAATCCGATGAACACTCATTCAATGCATGCAGGTCCGCGCAAAGCGCTGCCCGCACTGGCGCTCGCCATGGCCATCGGCACCGTTGCCCTGCCCTCCGCTGCCCTCGCCGACGGTGCGCTCGGCATCTGGAAGACTGCGGTGAAGGAAGACGGCCGCTTCCTGCATGTGGACGTCCAGCCCTGCGACGGCGGTGCGGTGACGCTCTGCGGCACGGTCGTCGGGGCCTTTGGCGGTGCGAGCGAAAGCTCGATCGGCCGGCAGATCCTGTGGGACATGGAGCCGGATGGCGAGAACGCTTGGGCCGACGGAAAGGTTTGGGCGCCGGACGACGACAAGACCTATTCCGGCAAGATGGAGCTTAAGGGGGGCGGAACGCTCGAGCTCTCGGGCTGCGTGCTGGGCGGGCTTATCTGCCGGGGACAGGACTGGACGAGGGTCGATTGACCCGGCATCCGTCACCTCAGTCTTTGTAGTACCGCTTGCGGAAGACGATGTAGCGGTTGCCCACGAAGTTGAAGAGCATGCCCGCCCCGATGCCGATCACGGCCGAGATTTGGAGCCCGAAGGTCTGATCGGCGAGCAGCGTGGCGTTGAGCCACGCGGCCACGGTGAAGTTGACGACCATCCCCACCGCGGAGGCCGTGATGAAGCCCGTGAACTGCTTCCAGGGATTGCGGTCCCGCGCGTAGGAGAAGGTGAAGCGGCGGTTCAGCAGGAAGTTGGTCACAAGGCTGACGACGATCCCGCCCGCCAGCGCCAGCATTTCCGCGGCGCCCATCAGTTGGAGGAGCGTGAGCACAACCAAGTTCACCACGGTGCCCGAGGCGCCCACCACCAGAAACTGCAGGAAGTCCATCGCCGTGCCGAAGCGGAAGATGTAGAGCCGGCGGAGATGCTGGATGTAGCGAAGCTGCTCCTTGAGCGTCAGCTTGCTCTCGCCATGCACCCGGTCCGTGAAGTGGATCGGCACTTCGCCCACATTCTCGAAGCCGCATTTCACGATGAGCTCAAGCCCGATCTTGTAGCCCACCGGGTTGAGCTCCGCCGCCTGCTCGAAATCCACCTTGCGAAGCGCGAAGAAGCCGGACATCGGATCCTTCGCCGAGGTAAGCGGTCGGGCGAGGAGCGTCGCGACAAGGCTGTTGAGGTACCGGAAGAGGCCCCAATCGTCGTCGGTCGATCCACCCGGCACATAGCGTGAGCCGATCACCATCTGCTGGCCGGAGGAGAGCGCGAGGATCATCTGCGGGATGACCTCAGGCGGATGGCTCATGTCGCAGTCCATGACCACGATGACCGGATGGCGCGCCGCGCGCATGCCGTCGATGACCGCCGGGCTCAGCCCGCGGTTCTCCTTGCGAACGATCACGCGCGCCCAGTCATGCCCGCGCGCATCGACCGCCTCCACGATACCGTCGCCGCTATCGTCATCCATGAACAGGACTTCGAGCTCGAGACCGTTCTCCGCGCGAAAATCAGCCAGCCGGTCCAGCAGCAGCGGCGCGTTCTCAACCTCCCGAAAGGTGGGCACGACGATGCTGATCGGCGTCTTCACGAGAATGGCTGCGAGGGGTTGCGCGGCATCCCCGCCGGCATCCGGCCGGTCATCCAGTCTCATGGCGTCCATCGCTCGGTCGTCCGTCCCCATAGGCCCCCGACGCGCTTCCCACATCCCCGCGGCGGCGCGCAAGCCCGTTATTCAGTGCGTCATTCATCGCGCTGGCTGGCCGATTCTAAGCCGGGGAGATGGCGGAAAGGAGAACGCCCCAGGCGCAGAACGGCGATATCGACGCCACCCGCGTTGCGGTCAGGTGCCCGTCAGGCGGACGATATCGGCTTCAAGCGTGCGCGCCGCCTTGTCGAGCCGCCGCGCCACCGGGTCGTCATGCACCACGAGCCACGCGTCCGTGCCGCCCTCCGGCCAACGCGCGAGCCCCTCGGCCTTGTCGCCATCCGCCTGCATGGGAAACGCTATCAGCTCCTCGAGCGCCTCCTCCGCTACGACGCCCGATCCCTGCGTCCCGAGCGCCCCCTTCCAGCGAAGCACATGCGCGGGGCCCGCGGCATCGAGCGTGGGCCCCGTGAGGCAGAGGATGTCCTCCCCGCTCCGGCGCAGATCCCTCAGCCCCAGCCCGTGCGCGGGCAGGAGGTGCAGCGCATAGCCCTGCCCGGGCGCCGGCTCTCCGAACCGGAGGATCGCGTCATCACCGGGTCGCAGCGCGAGCTCGACCACGACGGCGTGGCCGCGGATCACCGGCCCGCGCAGTCCCAGCCACACCCGCTCCGCCGTCGCCGCGATGCCCTCGATATCGAAGCCGTTCTCCTTCGACGGAAGCTCCATGAAGGGCGCCAGCAGCGGGTCGCCCGCCAGCATCTCGACCAGCACGCTCTCATCGGCATCGAGGGGCAGGGAGGCGGCGCGGCGGGAACCATCCGCAGCAGCGGGCATCAGCCCGCCATCGGATGAGCGGACGAGCGGCACACGGCCGAGGAAATACCGGTTGGGATCGCGCTTCAGCTTGCCCATGCGGCGGAGTGCATCGGAAGCGGTGTGCTCGTCGCGCTTCGGTTTGCGGCGTTTCAGGGCGTGGCTGCCGACAATCCAAAGCCAGGTGCCCTCGGCCGTCTCGACCGTTTCCAGTCCCTCGATATCCATCTCCCCACCCGGCCCGTCGGGCAGCGCGAAGAAGTCGCCCAGATTGACGTGTCGATGCGCGCCCCATCGCCCCGCGCCGACGGGACGCAAGCACTCGATACCTGCGGTCTCGTCACAGCTCAGGAACAGCGTCTCTCCCGCGCGCGCCGCCGCCGAGATGTCCCGCTCCGTCGGGTCGTTGACATGATCGAGAAGCGCCGGGTCGGCGAATTCCAGCGTCACGCTGCCGATGATCTCACCGCTCATCCCTGTCCCCGCGATGTCGCCGCTCCAATCGACGTGGCCCGCTCAAATGCAAAGCGACGGAGGTGATCCACCCCCGTCGCCAAGACTTAGCTCGATGCGCGGCGTCTTGGACGCCGCCTCAGAAAAACGCCTGAAGCCCTGTCTGCGCGCGACCGAGGATGAGGGCGTGGATATCGTGCGTGCCCTCATAGGTGTTGACCGTCTCCAGGTTCACCATGTGGCGCATCACCTGATACTCGCCCGCGATCCCGTTGCCGCCGTGCATGTCCCGCGCCATGCGCGCCACGTCCAGCGCCTTGCCGCAGTTGTTTCGCTTCACGATGGAGATCATCTCGGGTGCCATCCGCCCCTCGTCCATCAGTCGCCCGACACGGAGCACGCCCTGGAGCCCGAGGCTGATCTCGGTCTGCATGTCGGCGAGCTTCTTCTGGACGAGCTGGGTCTGCGCCAGGGGCCTGCCGAACTGCGTCCGGTCGAGCGTGTATTGACGGGCCGCGTGCCAGCAGAACTCGGCCGCCCCCATGGTACCCCACGCGATGCCGTAGCGCGCGCGGTTGAGGCAGCCGAAGGGGCCCTTCAGCCCCTCGACATTCGGCAGGAGGGCATCCTTGCCCACCTCGACGCCGTCCATCACGATCTCGCCCGTGATCGAGGCACGGAGACTGAGCTTGCCCTCAATCTTCGGCGCCGACAGGCCCTTCATGCCCTTCTCCAGCACGAAGCCCTTGATCTTGCCATCATGCGCTTCTGACTTCGCCCAGATCACGAAGACATCCGCGATCGGGCTATTCGAGATCCACATCTTCGATCCGGTGAGCTTATAGCCCCCGTCGGTCTTCACCGCACGCGTTTTCATGCCCGCGGGATCAGACCCCGCATCCGGCTCGGTCAGACCGAAGCAGCCGATCCATTCACCGGTCGCGAGCTTGGGCAGATATTTCTGGCGCTGTTCCTCCGTCCCGTAGGCCTGGATCGGATACATGACCAGCGAGGACTGGACGGAGAGCATCGAGCGATAGCCCGAATCGATGCGCTCGATCTCCCGCGCAACCAAGCCGTAGGAGACGTAACCCGCACCGACGCCGCCATACTCCTCGGGTACCGTCACGCCGAGAAGACCGAGCGCTCCCATCTCCTGGAAGATCGACGCATCGGCCTTCTCCTCGGCAAAGGCTTCGATAACCCGCGGCGCCAGCTTCTCGGCCGCATAGGCAGCGGCCGTGTCGCGTACCATGCGCTCTTCCTCGGAAAGCTGGTCCTCGATGAGAAACGGATCTTCCCAGCGGAACGCGCCCTTGGACTCCGTTTTGGCGGCAGCGGCGCTGATCGGCGACTGGTCGTTCATGGCGTTCTCCCGGTCTCTTTTGCGTTGCCCATCATGTACGCTTCGGGCGCTCCGGTGCCAATGGCGCGTCCCACGGCGTGGGAGCGTCCCGCCCGCCGCGCGCTACGGGCCATCTTGATCGATGCTGCGAGACGGCCTCTATGCTCATGGCATGAGAGAGCAAATCCAAAGCGTCCGGACAGGCCTGTCCGCGGAGTCGCCCCGCGCCCGGTGGCCATGGTGGCGCATGGCGCTCGGCATCGCGCTCGCGCCGCTCCTCGCGACCGGCATCGTCTGGCTCGTCGCCTTCGCCATCGGCGGCGCGAGCGAGACGACACGGATCGGCGTCATGGCAGTGGCCGAAAACGCGGCGAGCGTATTTGCCGTCTTTGCAATCGCATTGACGATATCGGCCGTGCTTCCGGGAGCGGTCGGGCTAAGCCTCGTCCGTCGGGGCGGGCTCCTCGCATGGTGCGCCGCGGGGCTCGTGTTGGGTGCTGCGGCAGCGGCCGCGCTCTCCGCGGTCGGCGATGCGCCGATGGCAGCCGCCAGCGGGATCGGCGCGGTCTACGGGTTCGGCGCGATGCTCTTCGTCCGCGCGGTCGCCGGCATCCGCCGCCGCTAGCCGCCCGACCAGTCGCCAAGCGCCGCCTGCCATAGCGTGATGGCCGCCACGGCCGCCGTATCCGCCCGCAGGATGCGGGGGCCGAGGCTTACGCCGAGCGCACCGGGCAGCGCCGCGAGCCGCGCCGCTTCGGCCTCAGTAAACCCGCCCTCGGGCCCGACGATCACCGCCCAGGATGCGGCCGGTGCAGCCGCAGCCCGTGCCAGCGCCGCCGCCACCGGCTCCCCGCCCCGCTCGTTGCAGAAGAGGAGCCGCCGGTCGGCAGGCCAGTCCACCAGCAACGCGTCGAGCTTCGCGGGCTCCGCCATTTCCGGCACCCAGACGAGGCCGCACTGCTCCGCCGCCTCGATCATATGTGCCCGCAATCGCTCGGTGTTGACCCGCTCGCTGTTCGTGAGCGCGGTGAAGACCGGCACGACCTTTCGGCAGCCGAGCTCGCAGGCCTTCTCGACGATAAAGTCCGTCCGGGCCTTCTTGATGGGGGCGAAGAGGAGCCAGAGATCGGGCGGCGGCGCTGACGGGCGGGTCCGCTCGAGGATCGAAAGTTCCCCTGCCCGCTTGCTGAGCGCGCCCGCCTCGGCCAGCCATTCCCCGTCATGCGCATTGAAGACGACAACCCTGGCGCCGGGGCCGAGCCGCATGACGGCGGCAAGGTAGTTCGCCTGCTCACGCTCCAGCGCCACGGTCGTCCCTTCGCGAAGCTGCGCGTCGAGATGCAGCCTGATTTTCGGCGCGTCCTGTGGCATGCACCCTCCATGACCGAGAGCACGCCACAGGACCAGACCGAAAGCGCAGCGCCGGAGGCACATGCCGGAGCCGACGGAACGGCGCATGCGCGCCCCGACCAGAGCCCAGACCGGAGCCCCGAAGACGGAAGCTCAACGGGCGCGAGGCAGACCGCGCGCCGGAGCCGGGCCGAGCGCCGCGCGCGTATCGCCGACGCGGTGGCGGATAGCTGGGTCGAAGTCTACGCGCCCTATGACGCTCAGCCCTATCTGCGCCTAAGCCGCGCTGACCGGCCCATCGGCACCTGGCTTCTCTGGCTGCCCTGCCTCTGGGCCATCTTCCTCGCTGCCGGCGCCACGGGCTGGATGTTCCTCGATCTCTGGCTGATCCTCGGCTCCGGCGTCGGCGCCTTCCTGATGCGCGGCGCGGGCTGTACGTGGAACGACCTGCAGGACCGCAAGATCGACGCGGGCGTCGCGCGCACCGCCAATCGGCCGCTGCCGGCCGGCGAGGTGTCGCCGCGTGCGGCGCTCGCCTGGCTCGTCGTCCAGGCGCTCACGGCATTTCTCATCCTCATCACCTTCAACGAAACCGCGATCTGGCTGGGCGTGCTCTCGCTCCTGCCCGTCGCGGTCTATCCCTTCGCCAAGCGGTTCACCTGGTGGCCCCAGGTCTTCCTCGGGATCGCGTTCAACTGGGGCGCGCTCCTCCTCTGGGCCGCGCATACGGGTAGCATCGGGCTCGCGCCGCTCCTCCTCTACGCCGCCGGCATTGCCTGGACGCTGCACTACGACACGATCTACGCGCACCAGGACCGCGAGGACGATGCGCTGATCGGCGTGAAGTCCACGGCCCGCCTCTTCGGTGAGCGTACGGCCGAATGGCTGTGGGGTTTCACGCTCGCGACCGGTGTCCTCTCGGCGGCTGCCGTCTGGGCGGCGGATGGCGGGGTGATCGGCTATGCGGGCGCGCTCGGGCTCGCGCTGCACATGGCCTCCCAGATCCGCCGCCTCGACATCGCGGACCCGCCACGCTGCCTGCTGCTCTTCCGGGAGACACGCTGGGGCGGCATCGGCCTCGCCGCCGCGCTCTTCCTCGATTCGATCTTCGGCTGAGCGAGTGCTGCTACCCCGATGTGACGCTCTCCGGTCGCGGTATGCTAGGCGCATCGTCCCGGAAAGATACGTCGGGCACGCGGAACCTGCCTTCGACTGCACCATCCTGGGCGGATCTGCGGCAGCACGGTGTCACTACCGCGGCTGAGCCATAACGCCCTTGCGGCTGCGTTACGGATACGGAAGAACTATCGAGATGTTTCGGATCAAGAGGGGTGGATCCAGATGCGTAACGTGATCGCGATGATGGCGATGGTGGTCGGGCTGGCGATGCCGTTCAGTGCCTCGGCAGTGACGATGAGCGGTTTCTTCAATGGGACCGGCGAGACCATTGCCTTTCCACAGGTCTTCGGCACGGGCGTCGGTGAACTCACCTCGCAGATGCCGGACGACGATTTCGGCACGCCTGGCAGCCCCACGATCGGCACGCTGACGGCGACGACAAATCTCATCATCGTCTGGGATGCCGCGGTGACGGCGAACAATCAGACGAACCCCGCTGATCGTCTCACGCTCTCCTTCTCGGTCAATGACGCCAATCCGGCGAATGCAACGCCCGTCGTGGTGCCAACGTCGGGGACGGTCAGCATTCCAAACATCCTCCTGATGGCAGGCGATGTGCTTCGCTTCTTCGTGACCGGCACGGGCTCGTCTACACTGACGACCAATCTCGACATCACGGGCGAGACCACGGCGATCCCGCTTCCGCCGGCTGCGCTTCTGATGCTGGTCGGGCTTGGTGGTCTTGTGCTTGTTCGCAAGCGCGCGACCTGAAGCGGCTTCACCGCGAATGGTGATACAGGGGGACCGTCTCGGCCCCCTTTTTCATTCGCCTTGACGTGCGACCCGCTTGCGGATCCGGCGGACGAACCACCAGACAAGCAATATGATCGGCAACGCCGCAATCGCCTTCAGGAAAGCCTCGGGGATATCGAAGATCTCCTCCAGCGGCGCGAGGAAGTAGCCCGCCAAGCTCACCGCATAATAGCTGATCGCGACCACGGAGAGGCCCTCGACCGTCTCCTGCAAGCGGAGCTGCAATGCCGCCCGCCGGTCCATCGAAGTCAGTAGATCCTGGTTCTGCGCCTGGAGCGCCACATCGACTCGCGTGCGCAACAGGTCCGCCGTCCGGCTTGCCCGCGTCGCCAACCCTTCCAGCCGCGTTTCGGTGGCGCGCACAGTGCGCATCGCCGGATCGAACCGGCGCAGCATGAACTCGGAGAAGAGCTGCCGGCCCACCAGCCGATCTTCCCGCATCATCTGCACCCGTTCGTGCACGATCGCCTCATAGGCCCGCGCGGCGCCGAAGCGGAACGCGGTCGAGGCGGAGAGCGCCTCGATCTCCGCCGACAGCGCGGTGAGCGCATCGAGGATCGCTTGTTCGGTCACCGTATCTTCCCGGTCGGCGACACGCGCCAGAAGCGATGTCAGCTCCCGGTCGATCTGGTTGAGCCGGCCCGCCAGACTGCGCGCGATGGGCAGCGCCAGCATGGCCAGCATGCGGTAGTTCTCGATCTCCACCAGCCGCTGCACCGCCCGCCCGATGCGCCGCGCGCCGACATCCTGATGCACGAGCAGTGCGAAACGGCTGAAGCCGCCCTCATGGATGCGGAAATCGCCGATGGCGAGCGCCGCGCCGTCGATCACCCGTGCCATCGCCAGGCTCTCACGGCTGAATTCGCGGGCGAGGCGGCCGCGGCTCACGGCTTCCTCCGCCGCAGCGAGATCGGCGAAGCGCATGACCTCGATCTCGACGGCAGCGACCACCTTGCCGGGAGCCTCCGCGAGCCAATCCGCCGGCAGATGTTCCGCCAGCGTCGCTTCGAAGAGCCCCTCGCCCTCCCCCTCCTCGACCAGCATGTAGCTGACGAATTCGGTGTGCCGTTCCCATTTCAGGATAAAGCGGTCGAAATCACCGATATGGTGGCTGTCACCCGGCGCCGGATGGGGACCACCGTGGCGCTCGATGAAGCTGAGGAGATGCGCGCGATCGGCCTCGGGATCACGCTCCTGGGCATGGCGCTCCTCCTTGAACGCGACAAGAAGCGCACGGCCGGGCACGCCGACGGGCATGAAGGGCCGCGCATGCAGCTCCTTCGTCAGCTCAAAGCGCCGCGGATGATTATCAAGCTTGCGCGCCGGCATGGCACCCCTCCCCAGACCCGACGCGCCGCCGGATGCTGCGGAGGATAGCGCAGTTTAGGGCCCCGAAAGGAGGTGCGTCGAAAAATGCTGCATCGCAACGGAGTGGCTCAGTCGTTGCGGCGTGCCACCACGAGATGTCCGGGCACCGGCACGCCGGTCTCGTAGCGCACCGTCACCGGTGCCGCGGAGAGCAGGCCCAGTCCACGGGCGAGAAGCGCTGCCTCCAGCATCGCGGGATCATGCGCATAGCGTTGCCGCGGGCCGACGCGCCATCCGGGCGTACCCTCGAAGGCCGCGGCCGGCAGCGTCTCGGTCGAAAAGACCGCCACACCGCCTGGTGCGAGAACATGTGCAAGCCCGTCGAAGAGCGGCTCGATCTCGCCGAAATAAGGCAGCACATCCGCCGCGACAACGAGATCGTAGGCGCCCTTGTCCGCGCCCCCCAGAAAGGCCACCGCATCGCCGGCGAAGAGACCCGCATAAACATCCTTCTCCGCAGCGATCTCCAGCATGCCCTCCGAAAGATCGACGCCCTCCATCGCCTCGACTCTGTCCTCCAGCGCCTCCGCCGCCAGCCCCGTGCCACAGCCGAGATCGAGGCCGCGCGCGAAGGGGCCGAGGCCGAGCGCCGACAGCGTCTCCGCAATTCGTTCCGGGATGGCGTAGCCGAGCGAGAGGACAAGCGTTGCCTCGAAGCTCTCCGCATGCTGGTCGAAGAGGGTCGCAACGTAGAGCGGCGACGCACGCTCGGGGGAGGGGCCCTGCCCGAGGGCCGCCAGCCTGACGGCCGCCCCGCCCCGATCCTCGGGGTCGAGCGCCAGGCAATCGCGCCACGCCGCCGCCGCAGCCGCCTCATCGCCCGCACGCTCCGCCGCAAGCCCGCGCTCATAGGCTGCCTCGAGCGCCTCGAGATCGATCGGGCTCATGGCACGACACCCGAACCGGCGCCCCGGACGGCGGCAGGCTGGCGGGGGGGCGGAGCGACGGGCGTCCCGCAGGGACGACCGAGCGAACGGGCCGTCGTCAGCCCGCCGTCGCAACCTCCGGACCCATGGGCCGGCTTACATGTTGGGATAGTTCGGGCCATCGCCGCCCTGCGGCACGGTCCAGACGATGTTCTGGCTCGGATCCTTGATGTCGCAGGTCTTGCAGTGGACGCAGTTCTGGAAATTGATCCGGAACTCCTGCACGCCGTTCTCCTCCACCACTTCGTAGACGCCGGCGGGGCAGTAACGCTCCGCAGGCTCGGCGTATTTCTGCAGGTTCACCTCGACGGGCGTCGTCGGGTCGATCAGCTTCAGATGCGCCGGCTGGTCGTGATCGTGGTTGGTGAAGCTGTAAGCCACGTTGGTCAGGCGGTCGAAGCTCAGCACGCCGTCGGGCTTGGGATAGTCGATGGGCTCGAACCGCTTGGCCCGCCCGGTCGCCTCGGCATCGGACTTAAGATGGCGGAGCGTGCCGAAGAGGGTGCGCCCTGTGAGATTGGCAAGCCACATATCAAGCCCGCCAAGCCCGAGCGATGCCCAGAGCCCATATCCCGACCAGAGCGGCTTGACGTTGCGCACGGGCTTCAGGTCCTTCGCGATCGGCCCGGTCCTCACCGCCTCCGCATAGGCCTCGAGCGTGTCCGAAGCGCGCCCCGCGGCGATGGCCTCATGCGCGGCCTCCGCGGCCGCGATGCCCGAATGCATCGCATTGTGGTTGCCCTTGATGCGTGGCACGTTGACCATGCCCGCGGAACAGCCGAGGAGGGCGCCGCCCGGAAAGGCGAGCTCGGGCATCGACTGCCAGCCGCCCTCGACGATAGCACGCGCGCCATAGGCGACCCGCTTGCCGCCTTCCAGCACCTCCTCGATCAGCGGATGATGCTTGAAGCGCTGGAACTCCATATATGGGAACACATAGGGGTTCTCGTAATTGAGGTGGACCACGAAGCCCACATAGACCTGATTGTTCTCAAGATGGTACATGAAGGAGCCGCCGCCGGCATTGGCGCCGAGGGGCCAACCCATGGTGTGCGTGACCTGGCCGGGCTTGTGCTTGGCCGGATCGATCTCCCAGAGCTCCTTCATCCCGAGGCCGTATTTCTGGGGCTCGGCGTCTCTGTCGAGCTCGAAATGGGCGATAAGCTGCTTGGCAAGGCTGCCGCGCACGCCCTCCGCAATCATCACATACTTGCCGCGGAGCTCCATGCCCGGCTCGTAATTTGGGCCCGGCTTGCCGTTCTTGTCGAAGCCAAACTCGCCCGCGACCACACCCTTCAGAACCCCGTCCTCGATTATGGGCTGGCTCGCGGCCATGCCGGGAAAGATCTCGACGCCGAGCCCCTCCGCCTGCTCGGCAAGCCAGCGGCAGACATTGCCCATGCTCACGATATAGGTGCCGTGGTTCGACATGAGCGGTGGCATAAAGGAAGTGGGAATGCGCGCCTGGCCAGCGGGCCCGAGCACGAAGAAGCGGTCCTCGGTCACCGGCGTATGGATCGGCGCGCCCATCCCGCGCCAGTCCGGCAGGAGCCGGTCGAGCCCGGCGGTGTCGAGCACCGCGCCCGAGAGAATGTGAGCGCCCACTTCGGAGCCCTTCTCGAGGACCACGACCTCGAGATCCGCATCGAGCTGCTTCAGTCGGATTGCGGCCGAGAGCCCTGCCGGCCCCGCGCCCACGATCACCACGTCGTATTCGACCGCCTCGCGCTCGATCTCAGCCATTGCCACATCTCCTCCGCATACCGCGCTGCACCTACAGAAGCCGGTTCCGGAATTCAATGAAGAGGCGACCGATTGATGCAGGCGGGCGGCGAGGGGGCGTCATCCTTCGGCCGGCGCCTCTCGACCTGCCTCGGGCGAACGCATAGCCTCGGCCGCGATGCCGGACCCTGTGACCACCCGCCGCCTCCTCGCCGCCGCCCTCGCTTTCCAGCGCGAAGCGGGCGCGGACGAGGCGATTGCCGATACCTCGATCGACCGCTTCGCGGCCTTCCGCGAAGAGACGGCGAAGAAGGCGGCGACGAGAACCGCCGCCTCCGCGCCATCGACGCCCGGCTCCAGCGTCGCACCGCGCGCCTCGAGGGGCCTCAAAGCGGGCGCTGACGCGCCCGTAGCGGCGGGCGTGGCCGCCGGGGCTGGCACAGAAGCAGGCGCCGGCGATGCCGCGGCGATCGCAGCGCGGGCGGAGAGCCTCGAGGCGCTCGCGTCAGCCTTGCAGGCCTTCGACGCGCCGGCCGCGAAAGCGCTGAAGGACGGGGCGACGCGCTTTGTCTTTGCCGACGGGCGGTCGGGGGCACGGCTCATGATCGTCGGCGAAGCGCCGGGGCAGGAGGAGGACCGGCAGGGCCGGCCGTTCGTGGGCCGCGCGGGCCAGCTGCTCGACCGGATGCTGGCCGCCATCGGGCTCGACCGCCAGGCGGAGGATCCACGCCGTGCAGCCTACATCGCCAACATCCTGCCCTGGCGCCCGCCGGGCAACCGAACGCCGACGGAGGCGGAAGCAGCCGCCTTCCTGCCCTTCATCGAGCGGCATATCGCGCTCGCGGCGCCAGAGGTCCTTCTCCTCCTCGGCAACACGCCGCTGCGCGCGCTGATGGGCCAGACGGGCGGCATCACGCGGGCGCGGGGGCAGTGGCGCCGGCACGCCCCCACCGGTGTGGAGACGATCGCGAGCTTCCATCCGGCCTATCTCCTCCGCACGCCGGGCAAGAAACGGGAAGCCTGGGCCGATCTCCTCGAGATCGCCGCCCGGCTCGACCTCCGCTAGACGGCGGCCCCGATGCGGTAGCGAGGCATCAGAGCGCCACTGGCAAGGGCCCTTGGCGCGCGCTAAGCCGGAAGCCCGCTGCCGACGGAGGATCCCATGTCCCGCATCGACGAGACCCGCGCATTCATCCCGCTCAACATCGCGGTCCTGACCGTCTCCGACACGCGCAACCCCGATGATGACCGATCCGGCGACACACTGGCGGCGCGGATCGAGGGGGCGGGCCACAGGGTGGCGGCAAGGGCGATCGAGAAGGACGACCGGACCGCGATCGAAGCGCGGCTCAGAGCCTGGATCGCGGATGACGGCATCGACGCGGTGCTCTCGACCGGCGGCACCGGGCTTACCGGGCGCGATGTTACGGTCGAGGCGCATCAGGCGGTCTACGAAAAGGAGATCAGCGCCTTCGCGACCGTCTTCACCCATGTCTCGATGGCGAAGATCGGCACCTCGGCTGTACAGAGCCGGGCCTGTGCGGGCGTGGCGGGCGGAACTTATCTCTTTGCACTGCCCGGCTCGCCCTCCGCCTGCCGCGACGCCTGGGACGAGATCCTCGTGCTGCAGCTCGACTATCGCCATCGACCCTGCAACTTCGTCGAGATCATGCCACGGCTTGAGGAGCATCGGCGCAGAAAGTGAGCGGCGAGGTTCAACGTTTTCTTCAGCGTACTGCTCTAGGGCTTGCGCAGGGTCGGCTTGCGCGGCGGTGTCGTATGTCGGCCTTGAGCGGGCGAAAGCGGGCAGGAGGCGGCGGCAAGGCTGTGAACTGGCTGAACAAGGTGAAGGGCGAGCAGGCGGCGTTGCTCGACACGGCGTATCTCGACCGGCTGCGCCATCATCTCGGCGAGGAGGTGGTGGATGAGCTTCTGTCGGACGGGGAGCTGGAGTTGACGGACAAGACGGCGCAGCTCGGACGTCAGGCGGCGGAAAGCGATGCGGAGGGGATGCGCCGCGTGAGTCACGACCTCATCGCGGTCGCAGGCCATCTGGGGTTGAGCGCACTCTCGCTCGCCGCGGTGGAGCTCAACCGAAACCTGCGCAAAGGCCGAGATTGCGACCGGCTCGAAGCGCTGGCTGCGCCGGTGATCGCGCTGGCGGAACGGTCGCTCGGCGCCATGACGGTCCATCGGGACGGGGGGGCCGGGACGTGAGCCGCTCATCTATCCTTGCCGGTCTCGGCGACGGTGATGCTCCCCTAACTGGTCCGGAATTGCCGCCTTCCTGCACCGCTCGACAATCGATGCCTCGGGTAGCACAGATCGGCGGAATTCTCCCGACGGGCGGGTAGCGAGGCGCTTCCACTTGCGGGAGGAGACCGGCCGCAAGGCGTTTGGGAGGGCTTCTACTGCCGAGGCTGCGCTTCGAGTGGGGCTGGGCGCAGGGCGTATCGACCTTGCGTAAACATGGCTGAAACGGATGACCTGAACGGCAGTGAATGGATGAGCGTGAGCCGATCCCCGGGACGATGCGAAGCGAGTGAGCGGGTGGGCTCGCCTCTGTTCGACGCCGTTTTCCCAAGCCGCGGGTCGCTACGATCATGCAGGTTTCTGTCGGGTTCGACGGGGTGGTATCGGGCGCGGCAAGAGCACGCGCGCGGACACAGCCGGATCTTCGTCTCTACCGGCTCTCCACGTCGGAAGGAGGCGCACGCAACGGCGGGTCGCCGTGGACTGCGTGCTGGTCTAGTGTCCGCCCGCAGTGCCGGGCACTGTGGGCGCCGTGCCACCGAGAAGCCGGCCCCGTTCTGACAGGACCGGAAGCGGCGCCGCCTGCGTCGGGTCCGGGTGAATGAGGTTGAGGCCATGACCGAGCGCGAGACGCCAGCACCCACCGATGAGAACGCAGGGCGGAGCCCCATCGCAATCCATCTCATCGAAACCGCCGGGCTGGAAGCCTATATGGCGTCGCTTGAGGCCAGCGATGCCGCCTGGATTGCCGCCAATGGCTTTCGAGGTAAGCTCGGGCAATCGCTGACCATACCCGGCCCGGACGGCGCGATCGCCTCGGTTCTTGTCGGCTGGGGAAGCGCCGCGGACCGCAGGCGCACGCGCTTCGCCCTCGGCCGCTTCGCCGCCGACGCGCCGGGCGGAACCTATCGCCTCGCGACCGCGCTCGAGCCCGACAGTGCGGAGGAGGCAGCACTCGCCTGGCTCCTCGCACGCTATCGTTTCGAACGTTACCGAAAGGCATCGGCGACGCCGGACGCGGAGCTCCTGGTTCCCGACGGCGTCAATGGCGAGCGCCTCGGGATCATCGCCGAAGGCGTCTTCTTCGTACGCGACCTCATCAACACTCCGGCCAGCGATATGGGCCCCGAGGGCCTGGAAGCGGCCGCGCGGAAACTCGCGGAGCGGGACGGTGCGACGATCGAGATCACGGCGGGCGACGCACTCCTCGAAGCCGGCCTGCCGCTGATCCACGCCGTCGGCCGGGCCTCGGCCGCGGCCCCGCGGCTCATCGACATCCGGTGGGGCGATCCGGACCACCCAAAGGTCACGCTCGTCGGCAAGGGTGTCTGCTTCGATACGGGCGGGCTCAACCTCAAGCCAGGCTCGGCGATGGCGCTGATGAAGAAGGACATGGGCGGCGCAGCGAACGCCCTCGGCCTCGCGCATATGATCATGGGGCTCGGCCTGCCCGTCTCCCTTCGCGTCCTGATCCCGGCGGTGGAGAACGCGGTCTCGGGGGCCAGCTTCCGGCCGGGCGACATCCTGAAATCGCGCGCGGGCCTCACTGTCGAGGTCAACAACACCGATGCGGAGGGGCGACTGGTGCTGGCCGACGCACTGGCGCTCGCCACCGAGGAAACCCCCGCCTTCATCGCCGATTTTGCGACGCTGACCGGGGCCGCCCGCGTGGCGCTCGGGCCAGAGGTCGTGCCGTTCTTTACCGACAGCGAAGCGCTGACGGTCGAGCTTGCGGAGGCGGCGCGGCGCACGGCCGATCCTGTATGGCCACTGCCCCTCTGGCCGGGCTATGAGGCGGACATCGAGCCGGGGATCGCGGATCTGGACAACGCGCCCTCAGGCAGCATGGCCGGGGCCATCACCGCCGCGCTCTTTCTCAAGCGCTTCGCGGGTGGGGAGGGTGAATGGGTGCATTTCGACCTCTACGGCTGGACGCCGAAGCCCAAGCCGGGCCGGCCGAAAGGCGGCGAAGCGCAGGCCATCCGCGCGCTCCTCACCGTGCTCGAGCAACGCTACGGTGCGAGTGGCTGAGCGGCGGCGCCGCGCAATGACCGCACCGGGAAGCAGCGCCGAATGGCGTCTGCCCGAGGGGTGCGACCAGCGCCTGACCCCCGCACGCCCCGACCTCGCCGACGCAGGCCTCGAAGGGATCGTCTCGGCAGAGCGCTATATCCGCCCCCGCCCGGCGCGGATCGCCGTGCCGCGGACCGGGCTCTACCCGGCGCCGGAGCCCGATGCCCGCCTCGATACGGAGGTCGTCTTCGGCGAAGCGATCGACGTCTATCAGGAACGCGACGGCTGGCTCTGGGTGCGCAGCAGGACGGACGGCTATGTAGGCTATGCCGCGGCGAGCGCGGCTGCGCCGCCCGGGCCGCCGCCGACGCATCGCGTCGCGGCCCGCGCGGCACTGATCTTCGAGGCGCCGGACATCAAGGCGCCGGCCCTGCGCCTGCCATGGCCAGCCCGCGTGAGCGTGCTCGAGACCGTACCGGGCGCCGGCACGCGCGGGCTGCTCGGGCGGCTCGCCGGCAGCGGCTTCGTTCCGATGGCGCAGCTCGCGCCGCTCGCAAGCCGCACGGGGGACTGGGTGACGGCGGCGGAGGCCCTGATGGGGCAGCCCTATCTCTGGGGCGGGCGGAGCGGCGACGGTGTCGATTGTTCGTCGCTCGTCCAGCTCGCCCTCGCCACCGCGCATGCGGCCTTTCCACGTGACACCGACATGCAGGCAAGTTGTCGGCTGAAGGGCGTCAGCGCCCTGCCGCCGGATACGCGCGAGCTTGCACGTGGCGATCTCGTGTTCTGGCGGGGACACGTGGGGATCATGCAGGACGCCACGCACCTCCTCCACGCCAACGCGCATCACATGGCGGTGGCCAGCGAGCCGCTCACCGCAACTGCCGAACGCATCGCCGCGGCCGAGGGCAGGGAGATAACGACGATCTTGCGTCTCGACCCCGACGCCATGCTAGAGCATCTGGAACTTACGCCGCCGCTCGGTTGAGCGGCCGCAGTCCGAAGCCGCCCAGTGAGGACCGCCGCGTGCCGATCCGTCCCCTGACCGTCGCCCTTCTCGCCGCCGCCGTCTGTGTCGCCACCGGTTGCGCCGCGGTTACGCGCGATGCGGCCCCCGCCGCACCCTCGGCCGAGGCGCCCGCAGCCGAGCCAGCCGCTTTCACCGCCGGCGATTTCGCGACGTTCGAGGGCTGGCTCGCCGCCTTTCGCCGCCGCGCCGGCGCCGAAGGCATCGAGCAGAGCACCCTCGACGCCACGCTGACCGGCCTCTCCCCCAATCCGCGAGTGCTGGAACTCGACGCGTTCCAGCCCGAGTTCAGCCGCCCGATCTGGGACTATCTCGACAGCGCAGTGTCGGAGACGCGCATCGCCAACGGGCGGGCTGCGATGCAGAGCCGCGGTCCCCTCCTCGCCAGCATTGAAGCGCGGCACGGGGTCGAACCCCATGTGGTCGTTGCCATCTGGGGGCTCGAGAGCGCCTATGGCGCGAACTATGGTGATCTCTCCGTGATCCGCTCGCTCGCGACGCTGGCCTGGGACGGGCGGCGCCGACGCTTCGCGGAGGAGCAGCTGATCGCGGCGCTCAGGAACATCGAGGCGGGCGACATCGCGCCCGCCGCGATGGTGGGCAGCTGGGCAGGCGCCATGGGGCATACCCAGTTCATCCCCACGAGCTTCCTCGCCTACGCCGTCGACCAGACCGGCGACGGGCGGCGCGATATCTGGGACCCCTCCGCCGCGGATGCGCTGGCCTCTACAGCCAATTATCTCTCCAGCTTCGGCTGGGAGACGGGGCGGCCGGCGGTGGTGGAAGTGTCCCTGCCCACGGGCTTCGACTACTTGCTGGCCGACGGCAGCACCCGACGCACGGCCGCCGAATGGGCAGCGCTCGGCATCCGCCCGGCCCGCGGCGGCGACCTGCCGGCGGCGGAGGGGGTCGAGATCCTGCTGCCGGCAGGTTCTTCCGGTCCCGCCTTCGCTGCTTACAAGAACTTCCGCGTCATCAAGCGCTACAACAACGCCACCTCCTACGCGCTCGCCGTGGCGCATCTCGCCGAAAGGCTCGATGGCGCGCCGCCCTTCGTCGCCACCTGGCCGCGCGGGGACAGGACCCTCAGCCGCGACGAGACGGAGGAACTCCAACGCCTCCTCACCGCCAAGGGCTACGACACGAAGGGCATCGACGGTATCGCAGGGCCCAACACGCGCGGCGCCGTCCGCGCATGGCAGGCCGCCAATGGCCGCGTGCCTGACGGGTACATCTCGGGCCGGCTGCTGGAAGGCGTCCGCGGCACACCTGGCTGACGCAACGTCAGAAATTCTTGCGGAACCATCGAGCTTTCGTCCCGTTGAATGGGGGTCTGCTCGCTTCGGCGAGCGCCAAGCTAAGGAGGTTTCGCTATGAAACGCACCCTGATCGGTTCGACCGCCGCCCTTCTTCTCGCCGGCAGCACTGCCTTTGCGACGAGCACGGTGACGATCTACGACGCCAGCCGCATGGACTTCGAGGTCAAGCGCGGTGTCGTTGAGACGGTCGAACGCCTCTATGGCAAGACCACCGTCTTCTCCGATCCTGCCGAGCTGCCAGCGAGTGTGAACGCGGCCCTGGTGGAGGGCAGCCAGCTGCCCGCTGACGCCCCGATTGAGCCCATTCCGAGCAAGCTGATCGGTGAGCTTCCGGAAATCGAGAATGCGCGGTGGGTGAAGGTAGGCGACCACATAGTGGCGCTCGACAACCAGAACGTCGCGCTCATGGTGGTCTACGACGTGCTCGCCTGAACCTCACTCCGGTCACACGTCTAAAGAAGGGGCGTCCGCATCCGCGGGCGCCTCTTTTCTTGCGCGCTCCCCTGCGACATCTGACCCACCGACACGCAATGTCGATTCTGATCGACAGGCGGTCGCCTTGCTCCGCGCCCCTGCCGCCGCCCTGTAGCATGACGCTTCGAAATACTCAGGGTTCGGGAGTGAGACCATGCGCAAGCAGGCACGAGCGGTTGTCGTTGGCGGGGGCGCCGTGGGGTGCTCCATCGCCTACCATCTGGCGAAGGCGGGCTGGACCGACACGCTGCTGCTGGAGCGCGACGAGCTCACGGCAGGGAGCACCTGGCACGCGGCGGGTCTCCTCCCCTATTTCAACATGAGCTACGCGACGAGCCACATCCACGACTACTCCATCAAGTTCTACAAGACGTTGGAGGAGGAGACGGGGCTCAACGCAGGCTTCTCGGTCGTCGGGAACCTGCGCATGGCGCAGAGCCGCGAGCGGCTCGACGAATACATGCTCTACGCCACCACGGCCGAGAGCATCGGTATCCCCTACGAGTGGCTGAGCCCGAACGAGATCAAGGACCGCTATCCTCTGGTGCACACCGCGGACCTGGTAGGCGCAATCTACCATCCGACGGACGGCTACATTAACCCCGCCGACGTCACGCAGGCGATGGCCAAGGGCGCCCGCCAGCGCGGCGTCGAGATCGTGCGCAAGGCCCAGGTCAACGCCTTCCGGCGCCAGAACGGCCACTGGATCGTCGAAGGCCACACGATGCACGAGAAGGGCGGCAACCTCGTCATGAACGGCGAGGCGTTCGAGATCGAGGCCGAGGTGGTGATCACCGCCACAGGCAACCACGCGCAGCGCACGGCCGCCATGGTGGGTTGCTACATTCCTGCCATCCCCGTCGAGCATCAGTACATCGTGACGGAGCCCGACCCCGCTCTGGTCCAATGGCGCTCCACCAACGGTGAGCACCCCGTGCTGCGCGACGCGGATGCGAAGTGGTATGTGCGTGAGGAGCGCGGCGGCTGGATCCTCGGGCCCTATGAGCGCAACGCACCAGCCTGGGCCGTCCATGGCGTGCCCGAAAACTTCCGGGCGGACCTTCTGCCTCTCGATCTGGACCGCATCGAGGAGGAGTACACCTCCTTCATCCACCGCATCCCGTCGTCGGAGGAGGTCGGTCTCAAGGACGATTTCAACGGCCCGATCTGCTACACGCCGGACGGCAATCCCCTGGTCGGCCCCGCGCCGGGCGTCGACAACTTCTATTTCGCGGAAGGCTTCAGCTTTGGGATCACCGCGGCGGGCGGCACCGGCCACTACCTCGCCCAGATGATCACCGAGGGCGAGGCCGAGATCGACATGTACAGCCTCGATCCCCGCCGCTTCGGGCGCTGGATCAACCGCGAATACGCCGCGCGCAAGAACGAGGAGGCCTACGAGCACGTCTACATCCTCCACCACCCGGACGAGGAACGCCCCGCCTGCCGCCCGCTGCGCACAGCGCCTTCCTACGATCGTCTGAAGGCCGAGGGCGCCCAGTTCGGCTGCGTCAACGGCTGGGAGCGGCCAAACTATTTCGGCCCGAAGGACGCGCCCGAGGACTTCGATCACGACGCCCGCAGCTTCCGTCGCGGCGGCTGGTGGCAGTATGCCGAAGCCGAGGCGCGCGCCGTGCGCGAGGGCGTCGGCATGTTCGACGCCACGGCCTTTACCAAGCACACCGTGAAGGGCCCCGGTGCGACCGCCTTCCTCGACTGGCTGACCTGCAACAAGCTGCCGAAGACGGGGCGGATCAACCTCACCTACGCCCTCACCGGCGCGGGCACCGTCCGCACGGAATTCACGATCGTGCGGCTTGCGGAGGACGAGTATTACCTCGTCAGCGCCGGCGCCGCGCAGGCCTATGACAGCGACTACCTCTTCAAGATGGCCGAGAAGAAGCGCGGCGAGCTCGGCTGGATCGAGGTACAGGACGTGACGACCCAGTGGGGCGTCTTCGCCATCGCGGGTCCCAAGAGCCGTGAGCTCCTCCGCCCCCTCGTAGGCGACGCGGACCCGGCCAGCGCACTCTCCAACAAGCGCTTCCCCTGGCTCTCGATGAGGAAGCTCGACCTTGGGATGGTTCCCACCATGGCCATCCGCGTCGCCTATACGGGCGAACTCGGCTGGGAGATCCATCATCCGATGGAGATGCAGAACCACCTCTTCGACCGGCTGATGGCCGAGGGCGAGAAGGTGGGCCTCAAGCTCTGCGGCGCCCGGGCGCAGAACTGGCTCCGCCAGGAAAAGTCCTACCGCGCCTTCGGCTCCGATCTCGGCCGGGACGCGACGCCGCTCGAGGCCGACCTCACGCGGTTCGTCGACCAATCGAAGGATTTCAAGGGCAAGGAGGCGATGAACGCGACCGGCATCCGCGCGAAATGCGTCACTCTCCTGATCGACGGGCCGGCCGACGCCGACCCCTGGGGCCGCGAGGCGCTCTTTGCCGGCAATCGCAAGGTCGGCCGCCTCACCTCCGGCGGCTGGTCGGTCGCGGCAGGCAAGCAGATCGGCATCGGCTATGTCGACCCTGCGCTGGCCGAGCCCGGCCAGAAGCTCGATTGCCTCATGTTCCGCGAGCGCTACGCCGCGGAGGTCGTCGCCGAGAGCCCCTACGATCCGGCGAACGCGAAGATCCGCGTCGACGGCTAGACACAAGGTCGCGGAGAATCGCGGCGAATCGTTCCGCGGTGGCGTGAAGGAGCAGGCTGTGGACAACGTCCGCTACGCGGGCGCCGGATCTAGCCGCCCCGGCGCGCGTCGCAGCACCACTGCCTCCCGCGGTGAGACAACGAGGCGCCGCTGGTCCGGGCCCGACGACGAACGGATCGACCACCTGCCCGGGACCCAGGGCACCAAGCCGAAGGCCGCCTCCAAGGCCGATCCTGCGGGATACTGCCACATCGACATCGGCGACGTGGGCTCTCCGACGCTGCGCGGCCGCGACGGACGGGCAACGGCAGCGCGGGGAGAGGCGGGACCGATCGACCGGTGCTTGCGCCCCGCCCCCGCCCCCTGCACGGTCGGGGTCGACGAAAGCTGCCGGGGTCCCAGATGCGCGCGCTCTTCCTCTTCGTCCTCCTCACGCTCCTCGCCGCCAGCCCGGCGCGCGCCCAGTTCGCGGTCGTCGAGGGTAGCGTCGACTGGCCCGAGGAGACGCGGCTCACCCGCGATACGCTGATCGAGGTGAGCATCGCCGATATCGGCCGCGGGCCCCTCGGCGCGCGGGAACTCGCGCGCCAGCTCCTCGCTCCCTCGACACGGCCCCTGCCCTTCCGCCTCGCGGTCGATCCGGCTCTCGCGCCCAAGGGTGGGCAGTACCGCATCACCGCCCGCATGCGCGAGGGACGGAGCACGCTCTACGAAGGCGGCCACGAGCTTCGCCTCGACCCGGTGCTCGACATCGGCGCACCGGCGATCCGGATGCAGAACCCAGTGCTCGCGGGCCGGCGCGAAGTCTCGCCGTTAGGGCGCCAATGGCGGCTGCAGGACTTCACACGGCACGATCTGCCGCCCGTGGCCGTGGTGCTGCTCAAGATCGACGAGGATGGCAGCGTGGACGGCGATACGGGCTGCAACCTCTTCACCGCGCGCGCCACTCTCACCGCCGAAACCCTCAGCTTCGCGCCCGCGCGCCTCACCCGCCGCGGCTGTACGCCCGCCCTCGCCGAGACCGAGCGCCGTTTCCTGAGGCTGCTGCGCGACACCCGCGTCTGGGAGATCCGCGAGCGCACGCTCACGCTCTTCGACGGCTCCGGCCTCGCCCTCGGCAGCTTCCGCGACGACTTCTGAAGCTTCGTCGCCGCTCTAGATCGCCCCGGCACGATCTGCTCAGGTGGGGCCGCTCGTTCGAAGGCGGCGGCGGATGTCTTCGTGGCGAGGGCCTGGCGGGGTCGGCGGCGGTTGTGGGTCTGGGCGCGGTGGCCATCTCGGCGTTCGCCCGGGCGGGGCTCTCGACACACTGGCGATGGGCACAGGCGGCCTTCGGCGACCGGATCGGCCGTTCCGTCATGCCGTTCGGCCGCGGGAGAGGCCTTGGCGCGCCCTTCGTTCGAGCGATGATGGCGAACAAGGGGTGGTAACCGCCCTCGGCGGCGGTCGCCCCAGGCCATCGTCGTTCAATCCCGTCCTCGATGGCGATACTCATCGCCGCGATCCTCTCCGCAGCCCGAGAAGACTTTCACCGGGTCGATACAGCGCCTGCCGACCGCCCGCATGGCCGCCGCCGGGAACAACCCTTCCCGGATATCCCGGTGCGCGATGCAGCAGCGACCACAAGAAAAGCATCGCGCCGATCAGGCGCGATTCCGCCTGCCTCGATCTCCAGAACGCGAAACGCCCCGGCGCGGACACCGGGGCGTTGCAATGGTCTGAGAGGGAAGGCCCGGAGGTCAGCCCTCGGCCTTCTCCTTCTCGATTTCCTTGCCGGTCGCCTGGTCGACGACCTTCATGGAGAGCCGGGTCTTGCCCCGATCGTCGAAGCCCATGAGCTTGACCTTCACCTCCTGGCCCTCCTTGACGAGGTCCCGGGGGTTGGCGCCGCGCTCGTTGGTCATCTGGGAGATGTGCACCAGGCCGTCGCGCGCGCCGAAATAGTTAACGAAGGCGCCAAAATCCATGATCTTCACCACCTTGCCGGTGTAGATCGCGCCCACCTCCGGCTCGGCGACGATGCCGTTGATCATGGCCTTGGCCTTCTCGATGCAGGCGGCGTCCGGCGAGGCGATCTTGATGATCCCGTCGTCGTTGATGTCGACCTTGGCGCCCGACTCCTCGACGATGCCGCGGATGACCTTGCCGCCCGAGCCGATCACTTCCCGGATCTTGTCCGTGTTGATCTGCATGGTCTCAATCCGGGGCGCGTGGACCGAGAACTCCTGGCGCCCGGCAGTGAGGGCCTTGGACATCTCGCCGAGGATGCGCAACCGCCCGTCCTTCGCCTGAGCGAGCGCCTGCTTCATGATGTCGGGCGTGATGCCCGCCACCTTGATGTCCATCTGCAGCGAGGTGATGCCCGTCTCGGTGCCGGCCACCTTGAAGTCCATGTCTCCGAGATGGTCCTCATCGCCGAGGATGTCGGTCAGCACCGCGAACTGCCCGTCGTCCTCCAGGATCAGGCCCATGGCCACACCCGCGACCGGCGCCTTCAGCGGCACGCCCGCATCCATCATCGAGAGCGACCCGCCGCAGACGGAGGCCATCGACGAGGAGCCATTCGACTCCGTGATCTCCGAGACGAGGCGGATCGTGTAGGGAAAGTCCGTCGCCGCCGGCAGCACGGCCTGCAAGGCGCGCCAGGCAAGCTTGCCGTGGCCCACTTCGCGCCGTCCCGGCGGGCCCATGCGCCCGGCCTCACCCACCGAATAGGGCGGGAAATTGTAGTGCAGCAGGAACTTCTCGCGCCAGTCGCCTTCGAGGCTGTCGATGATCTGCTCGTCGTCGCCGGTGCCGAGCGTGGTCACGACCAGGCCCTGCGTCTCGCCGCGCGTGAAGAGAGCCGAGCCATGCGTCCGCGGCAGTACGCCCACCTCGCTGACGATCGGGCGCACAGTGGTGAGGTCACGCCCGTCAATCCGCTTGCCGGTCTTGATCACGTCGCCGCGCAGGACCGCGCTCTCGAGCTTCTTGAAGCAGCTCTTGAGGCCCTTGTCCTCGAGCTCCTCCTCCGTGAGCCCTTCCTTCACCGCCTCGCGCGCCGCGGCGATGGCGTCCTGGCGCTCGAGCTTGTCGGTGATGGCGAAGGCGGCACGCATCTTCTCCTCGCCGAGGCTCCTGACCTTCTCGTAGAGCGCCGAGTTGTCGGGCGGCTGGAAGTCGAACGGCTCCTTCGCGGCATCTTCCGCGAGCGCGATGATCGCGTCGATGACCGGCTGCATCGCCTCATGGCCGAAGGTGACGGCGCCCAGCATCTCCTCTTCGGAAAGCTCGTAGGCTTCCGACTCGACCATCATCACCGCGTCCTTGGTGCCGGCGACAATGAGGTTGAGGCGCTGGTCCGGGTTCTCGTTCAGCTTCTGCATGTCGTCGACAGCCGGATTCAGCACGTAGTTCCCGTCCACAAAGCCCACGCGCGCCGCGCCGATGGGCCCCAGGAACGGCGCCCCTGAAAGGGTCAGCGAAGCCGAGGCCGCAATCAGGCCGAGGATGTCGGGGTCGTTTTCGAGGTCGTGGCTCAGCACGGTCACGATGACCTGCGTCTCGTTCTTGAAGCCGTCCACGAAGAGCGGACGGATCGGCCGGTCGATCAGACGGGAGGTCAGGACCTCCTTCTCCGTCGGCTTGGCCTCGCGCTTGAAGAAGCCGCCCGGGATCTTGCCGGCGGCGTAGTACCGCTCCTGATAGTGGACGGTGAGCGGGAAGAAATCGAGGCCCTCCTTGGGCTTTCTCTCGAAGACCGTGGTGGCGAGCACCGTGGTCTCGCCGATGGTGGCGAGCACCGCGCCATCGGCCTGGCGCGCCATGCGCCCGGTCTCGAGCGTGAGCGTCTGACCGCCCCACTCGATCTCTTTCTTGACGATATCGAACATGGTCGTTCCTTGATCTGGCCCGGGCCTCCCCCTGGAGGCGGAACCTTGCGTCGACGGCCGGCCGGGCCGGTCGCGGCCCCCCGGTTTCAGCCTTCCCGCGATCGGCCGGGGGGCCGGGCCGGGCGGGTCGCGGGCGGGCCCTGTCGCGCGCACCGTCCGCTCGTCAGCATGAACAAGACGCGGCGCGGAGGCAGACCCCCCGCGCCGCGTCGTATCTTCAGTCGGGCATCAGCGCCGAATGCCGAGGCGCTTGATCAGACCCTGATAGCGCTCCACGTCCTTTGCCTTCACATAGTCGAGCAGCTTGCGGCGCTGGCTGACCATCTTGAGGAGGCCACGGCGGGAGTGGTTGTCCTTCTTGTGGGTCTTGAAGTGCTCGGTAAGTGTCGTGATCCGATCCGTCAGGATCGCGACCTGCACCTCGGGCGAGCCGGTGTCGCCTTCCTTGGCACCATATTCCTTGATGAGCGCTTCCTTGCGCTCGGGCGTGATCGACATCGGGTTTCCTTTCGGTCGGGGGCCGCACCTCGGCGGTTGCCCGAATTCAGAGGTTGAAGACCCGGCCCGGTCGGAACTGAAGGCCCGTCCGGGTGCCGATGGCGACGGGCAGAACCTCGCCCGCCCGTTCCTCGGCCGCCCAGCCGGTCGCGCCCTCGGCCCAGTCCGGCGGAAAATCCGCCGGCTCGAGCACCATGCCGCGCCGCAGCCGGTCCGCTTCCTCCCCCGAGACGGCCAGAGCCGGGATGTCGTCCAGCCCGGTCGCCACCGGCAGGAGGTGCGCAGACGCGGCCTCTTGCCCGATTTTCTCCCCCGGCGCAAACGAAAACGCGCGCTTCAGCGTCATGGTCCCGCTCGCCAGCCGGCGAAGCGCGGAGACATGGGCACCGCAGCCGAGCACCCGGCCGAGATCGCGGGCGATCGAGCGCACATAGCCCCCCTTGCCGCAGATCATCTCCAGCACCGCGTGATCGGGATCGGGCCTTTCGAGGAGCACCAGGCGCTCCACCGTGAGCGGCCGCGCCCGGAGCTCGGGCAGGGCCTCGGGATCGTCGAGCGCCGCACGGGCGAGGTCGTAAGCCCGCGTCCCGTCGATCTTGACAGCCGAAAAGGCGGGCGGCACCTGCATGATCGCACCCGTGAAGGCCGGCAGCGCGGCGCGGATCTCGTCGTCCGAGGGACGTGCCGCACTCTCCGCAAGAACCGCGCCCTCGGCGTCGTCCGTCGTGGTCGCCTGCCCCAGTCGCACGCCGAAGCGGTACGTTTTCGCCCCTTCCTGCACCAGCGGGATGGTCTTCGTAGCCTCGCCGAAGGCAATCGCCAGAAGGCCCGAGGCCAGCGGATCCAGCGTGCCCGCATGCCCCGCCTTCTTCGCATCGAGCGCCCGACGGCACATGTTCACGACATCCGATGAGGTTGGCCCCACCGGCTTGTCCACGATCAGCCAGCCATGCACGTCCCGCCCGCGCTTGCGCCGCGCCATCGAAGCCTCCCACCGTCAGCGGGTCGCCCGGTAGCCCTGCGGGCTAGGTCAGGTCAAGGATGGCGAACGGCGCCGCAGGCGCACCTGCCGACTGCTCGGCATGACGCCCGCTCGGACGGCGCGTCCAGCGCCCCGCCTTGGAACCGTGTATCGTGCCGCCGATTTCGGCTCCGACGCCGCCGGATGGCGGCGGCGGAGCGCAAGATGCGTCGCGCCAGCGACACCGCTTGGCTGAAGAGGCCGCCTCAGCGGCCCTCACGGCGCCAGGCGGCGAGGAAGAGGAGGCCGGTGGCGAGCGCAGCCAGCCAGGCGGGCAGGAGCGGCGTGAGGCGAATGCCGGTGACGCGATAGGCCTCCCGCTCCACGAAGCCGAGCCAGGAGCGGCCATGGGCACGCCGCCCCTCCGCGACCAGCCTCAGATCCGGCACGCCCCCTTCGACGAGCCATGTGCTGCGACCGCCCGTCTCCTCGACCAACGGCGCCAGAGCCTCGCCGCTCGCGATGGGTTCGGCATATTCGCGGGGGCTGGCGGGTCCGACGGCCGCCACCGCGTCCAGCCCGTCCGCGTTGAACCGCCAGAGCCCTTCGTCGGCATCCTCGATCCGCGCGCTCCAGCGCCCCGGCCCATCCGCCTGCAGGCTCACCTCCAGAAGCGTGCCGTCCGGCGTGGTCGCAACCACCAACTCGCCCGGATTCTCCTCGAGGCTGCGGCGCTCGACGACCACGGCACCCGGCTCGGCGCGGGCCATCAGGGCCTCCTCCTCGAGCTCAGGTTCCTTCATGAGCCAGTGCGCCGTCCGGCGAAGGAGGTCCGCCTGCGGTCCTCCACCCTCATAGCCGCGGGACCAGAGCCAGGCATGGTCCGACGCCAGCAGCGCGACCCGCCCCTCTCCCACCCGATCGAGGATCAGGAGCGGGCGTTCCTCGTCGCCGGTCATCACCACGTTGCCGCTGCGCTGCGCGACATCGATCTGGCGGAGCCAACGGCCCCAGGCCGGCGCCTGCTCGCCCTCGCCGTCAGGCACCATGCCCGACTGCGCCTCCAGCCCCGCCGTCACCGGATGCCGCTCACCGACCTCGCTCACCCGCGGCAGGAAGGGACGCTCGATCGCCTCCACCGTCGGCTCCGCCGGCAGAACCCGGCTCAAGGGCGTGCGCGCAAGGCTCTGCGCACCCGCGAAGGCAGGCCCGGAGGCGACGAACACCGCACCGCCCTCCTCCACGTAGCGCACGATATTCGCGAGATACGCGGTCGCCAGCACGCCCCGCCAGCGGTACCGGTCGAATACGATGAGGTCGAACCCGTCGATCTTGTCGAGAAAGAGCTCCCGGGTCGGGAAGGCGATCAGCGAGAGCTCGCTCACCGGCGTGCCGTCCTGCTTCGCGGGCGGGCGAAGAATCGTGAAGTGTATGAGGTCCACCATCGGATCGGACTTCAGCAGGTCGCGCCATGTGCGGCCGCCCGGATGCGGTTCGCCCGAGACGAGCAGCACGCGGAGCCGGTCCCTGACGCCCGAGACGGTGGAGATGATGCGATTGTTGCGGGTCGTCAGCTCTCCGTCCACCTCGGCGATGCGAATATCGACCACTGTCGGGCCGCCATGCGTAAGCGGCACCTCAAGCTCGAATTCCTCCCCGACGCGAAGCGCCATCGGCTGCGGCGGGGCGCCGTCGATGGCGACCTCCGCGATGACGTCCGCGCCGACGCGCCCGGCGGCCTCGCCCAGCACCTCGGCCGCAATGCGGAACGTGACGCTCTCGCCCACGATCCCGAAGGCCGGCGCGTTGAGGAGCGCGAGGCGAAGGTCGAAGGCATTCGGATCGCCCGCCAGCACCTGATGCACCGGGGCCGGAAAGCGCTCCAGCAACGCGGCGTCGTGCACGCGGCCATCCGTCAGGAGGATGGCGCCCGCAATCTGATCGGGCGCCACGCGCGCCGCCGCCGCATCGAGCGCGGAGAGAAGGCGGGTGCCGCGATTGCGCCCGTCATCCTCGGGGTCGAGCTCGATGACGCGCAGCTCGAGCGGTCGGGCGGGCGTAGAAAGTGCGTCCGCCGCCTCAGTCAGCCGCGCTCGCGCCTCGGCGATGGCGTCAGAACGCTCCTCAAGCGACGTGCTGGCGCTGAGATCGACGACGAGAAAGCCGATATTGGCCAGCCCTTCCCGCTCCTCGCGCTTCAGCTGCGGGCCCGAGAGGGCGAGCACCAGCACGCCGAGCGCCAGCGCGCGCAGCCACCAGCCTGTGAGCCCGCGGATCCAGGCAAAGCCGACCGCGGCGAGCGCCAACAGCGCCGCCACGATGATGCCCGCCCAGGGCAGCAGCGGGTCGAAGACAAGGCTCGTCTGCATCTCACTCTCCGCGGCCTACCGGCCGGTTCCTTCTGCCGCCTTCCCGAGCGGCGCCCACAGGCCGGGCGCTTACTGGCCCAGGCGCTCCAGCACCGCCGGGGCGTGCACCTGATCCGATTTGTAATTGCCTGTCAGGGCGTAGAGCACGAGGTTCACGCCGAAGCGCACTGCCATCTCGCGCTGTCGGTCGCCCGGCCGGCCGACGGGGAACATCGGTCGACCGCGCTCGTCCACCGCCCAGGCAGACGCCCAATCGGCAGAGCCCACGATGACGGGGCTGACATTGTCGTCCACCCGGTCGAACTGCGGCAGCCCGCTTTCCTCCGCCCCCGCTTCGCGCCCCTCCGGCGCCGCCTCGGCCCAGACCCGTCCGCCGCGCCAGCGGCCTGGGAAGCTCGAGAGGAGATAGAAGGTGCGCGTGAGCACATGATCCCCGTCCACCGGGGCAAGAGGGGGCAGATTGAGGGCGCGCGCGACCTGGCGCATCTCCGTTGCCGCCGCGCCGCCGATGCCGCCCGACCCGCTCTTGGTGTCGATCAGCAGCATGCCGCCGCCTGAGAGGTATCGCTGCAGCCGCTCCAGCGCCACGTCGGTCGGCACCGTCTCCGCGGTCAGGGGCATGTAGATGACGGAGATAAGGCTCATCTCGTCCCGCTCAGGATCGACGCCCACGGGCTCACCGGGCTCGACCGCCGTGCGCGCGGTCAGCGCCCCGCCGAGGCCGATCATCGCGCGCTCGCTCACGCGATCGACCGAAGGGACACCGGTCATCACATAGCCGAGCGTCGTCTCTGCCGCCGTCGAGACGTCCTGCGAGACGTTCTCGGAGCGCTCCTGCGCCCATGCGCTGTGGGGCGATGCCGCAAGCCCTATGCCGAGCGCGAGGAGGAGAGTTGCGGCCGTCGCCGGCCCGCCCTGTCCCCTGCTGAGACGCGGTAGCCGGCCCGAGAGCCAGAGCGTCGCCAGCGTGTCTATGGCCACCAGCAGGACTGCGATGAGAAGAAGCGGCGCGGCGAGCTTCAGGCTCTCGACCCCTCCCAGCCGGTCCACCAGCGCCGCCCCCGGTGCAGGCGGAAAGGGGGAAAGGCCGTCACCCTCGCGGTAAAGGTTCACCACAAGGCTTTCCGCCGCACCGGCCGCCCGCGGTCCGCCATCGGCCCGGAGGTAGATGCCCGGCATCGTCGCTCCGCTCGCAGCACCCTCCCGGATGCCGAGCGCACCGGCAAGCCGCTCACCGGCCACCGGATCGCGGTTCGCGGGGACCGGCAGCAGCGTGCCGTCGCGCGCCAGCGTCTGGTCGAGGCGCCAGAGCGTGTCCTCCAGCTCCTCCTCGCTCGGCGCATTGCCGCCGCTTCCCGGCGCCAGTGCCACAAGCTCGCGCAGCATATCGACGAAGAGACCCGAGAGCGGCAGCGACGACCATTCGGCGTCCGCGGACACGTGAAAGAGCACGACGCGCCCGTCCTCCCGCTCTGCCGCGGTCACGAGCGGGGTGCCGTCGTCGAGGCTCGCCCAGACCTTGCCCGCGAGATCCGGGCTCGGCTCGGCCAGCACCTGCGTGCGCACTTCGACCTCCTCGGGCCGCGTGAGCCTGCGGAAGGGTCCCTCCGCCGCGAAGGGGCCGAGCGTGCGCGGGTCGCCCCAGGCGAGCGCACCGCCGAGCGTTCGCCCGCCGCGACGCAGGCGTACCGGAAGAAGATCGCCCACGCCGGCGCCCACGGCCGCAGCGCCGCCGGGCGCAAGCGCGCTCGCGGCGACGGCACCGGCAAGGCGCGGGCCGGCAAAGCGGACGAGGAGCCCGCCTTCCTCGACCCAGGCGGTCAGCGCCTCCTCGGTCTCGGCGCCCATCTCGCCCTGATCGGCCAGGAAGATCGCGGCCGGCGCCATCTCGATCGCCGTGCCAAGCGTGACGCCGTGGACCTCGGCGGCGGGCAGCAGGGCCTTCGTCAAGTAATGCCGTGCGGAGGTAAGGCGGATGACCTCGCCCTCGCTCGCCGGGTCGACCACCGCCACGCGGACACGGCGTACGGCACCATCGGCAAGTCCGGTACCGCCCGGGGAGGGCGCCTCAGCCAACGTGATCCGGGCAATCGAGCCCACAAGCTCGGATGGCAGATCGAAGACCGCCTCCGCCGCGCGTTCGCCCGGGGCGAAGGCCGCCTCCGCCACCGCGATACGCCGCTCACCCGCCGCCGCGCCGTCATCGCCAGTGACCGCGGCGATCGCGACCAGCGTTTCGCTGGCGGAACCGTCATCGCCCGTGCCACCCGCACGGAGCGCTGTCGTCTTGAGCTTCCCATCTTCGAGGCGCGGCGGCAGACCGGCGCGCGCCGTGGCCGCCGGGCCGATTAGATGCAGCGGCCCGAAATCGAGGAGCCGCTCGGACAGCGCCGCCGTTGCCTCGGCATCATGGCCCAACCCGTCATGGAGCCAGATCGTCTCTCCCGGCGCGACCGCCGCCGGATCGTCGAGCAGCGTCAGCACCGAGAGCCTGTCCGGCCGCAGCGGCACCGGCTGTGATCCGTCAAGCGCCGCGCGTGCGGCCGCAGCGGCCATCTGCGGCGGCGGCGCCACGCGACGCTCCGCCGCCCGCCACAGGATGACACTCCGCCCCTCGGCCGCCGCCTCGTCGATCGCGGCACCCGCGGCGGTCAGCCGATCCTCCCAGTCGGGCGCACTCGCCCAGCCCGCGTCCATCAGGAGGAGGACCGGACCGTCGCCGCCGCCCGAAAGCCTTTCGGTCGGGTTCAGCACGGGCTGCGCGAAGCCGAGGATCACAGCCGCCACCGCCGCGATACGCAGGGCAAGCAGCCACCACGGCGTGCGCTCAGCCTCCCGCTCCGGATCCTCCAGGCCGAGGAGGAGCCGCACGCCCGGAAAGAGGGCCGTGCGCGGCGCCGGCGGGATCGCCTTCAGGAGCCACCAGAGGATCGGCAGCGCGATGAGCCCGGCAAGGACCGCGGGCGCGAGAAAGCCGAGACCCATCATGCCACAGTGCCTCCCAGCGCCCTCATCGCCCGCTCACCGCTCATCGCGCACCTCCGAGCCAGGCATGGAGCTGCAGGAGCGCCTTGCGCGGGCTCTCATCCGTACGGTGGAGGAGAAGTTGCCAGCCCGCGCCCCGCGCCGCACGCGCTAGATCGTCGCGCCGCTCGGCAAGCCGCTGCACGTAGTGGTCCTTGAGCGCTCTGGCCTCATCGGTCTCGTGGCGGATCGCGTGGCCGACGCTCTCGAACCGCGTGCGGCCTTCGAAGGGGAAGGTCTCCTCGACCGGATCGAGCACCTGCACGTAGACGCCGCCGATGCCCCGGCCCGCCGCCTTCCGGAGCGCGGGGAGCACCTGCTCGCGCGGGCCCATGAAATCAGAGAGGAAGACGACGCGGCCGGCGCGAGGCAGCTCGAAATCCGCCGGTGCACCGAAGTCGGGCGCATCGGCCGGCAGGTCCGCCGAGAGGAGCGCGCCCATGCGCTCGAGCTGGCGCTCACCCGTCCGCGGCCGCTCCGCATCCGTGCCGATCAGGCCATACCGCTCCCCACCGCGATTGAGGAGTACCGCGAGCGCCAGCGCAAGAAGCGCCGCTCGGTCCGCCTTCGTCACGCGGCCCTGCCGCGCCTCCCGCGCGAATTCGGACGCGAACTGCATGGACTTTGCGCGGTCGACCCAGAAGAGCACGGTCTCTGCCGCCTCCCACTCCATCTCCCTGATGAAGAGCCGGTCGGATCGCGCAGAACGCCGCCAGTCGATTTGGTTGAGACTGTCCCCGGGCTGGGCCGCACGGTACTGCCAGAAGTTCTCCCCCGGGCCGGAACGCCGCCGGCCATGAACACCATGGAAGGTGGATGCGACCAACCGCTCCGCCTCGACGAGAAGCGGTGGCAGGGCGCCCGAGATCTGCTCGCTGTCGCGCCTCAACCAGGCCGCGCGCTCGGGGGATAGGCCGGTCGCCATTACTGGCCCTCCTCGGCGCGAATCGAGAGGCGAAAGAGCTCCCAGAACACGCGATCCTCGTCGATCGTGTACTCGAAGAACAGCCGGTCCGTCTTGTCCTCCCAGCCGAAGCCGATCTCGCCCCGGCCATTCGGCAGCTTCTTGTGAAAGCTTGGCGAGCGGCGGGTGGGCGTAAAGCGCTGCGCAAACCGCGCCTTCATGATGTCGACCGTGTGGGGCGGCGCGTATTTGGAAGAAGCGTAGGTGACGCAGGCAACCGCCGGCGCAGCAGCTTCGCCCTGCCACGCCGCGACGCGGCCCTCGAACACGCCAGCGCTCACAGGCACTGCTCTGCCGCGCTCCCTCAAAGTCGTGAAGTCATGCGCCTCCGCCTTGCGCCAGTCATCGAACCTGCCGACGATCACCTGCAGGGATCCCGCCGAGCGCTCATCGCGCGGCTCGACTGACAGGCCCGACTGAACGGCCCCCTCGACGACCGCCTCGATCCCGAACGGCTCTGCCAGGCAGGTACGCTCGAAGATGTCCGCGTGGGGCGAAAGCTTCTCAAAGTCAGACGCATTCGTACCGCCCGCGGTGAAGAGCGCCGCCAGGCTGCCGAGGGCAACAGCAAGCATCTGATGCGTCGATCTCAAGCGGCGGCCTCGAGCGACGCCGCCCCCAGAAGTCCTTCGATGACATCGCCGAGACTCGCACCCTCGGCACGGGCGGCGAAGGTGAGAGCCATGCGGTGCGTGAGCGCGGGCGGCGCCAGAGCGCGCACATCCGCGAGATCGGGCGCGAGCCGCCCCTGCAGGAGAGCACGCGCACGCACCGCCAGCATCAGGGACTGTGCTGCGCGCGGGCCGGGCCCGAAGGCGAGCCGGTCGGTGACCGAAGGCGCCGCATCGGGCTCACCCGGGCGGGCGGAGCGGACGAGGGCGATAATCGCCTCGACCACCGCCTCCCCAACGGGCATCGCCCTGACAAGACGCTGGAGCTCGATCAGCCCCTCCGCGTCCAGCACGGGTTCGGCGGTAGCCTCCTCGACACCCGTCGTGGTGAGCAGAATGTCCCGCTCCTCGTCCCGCGTGGGGTAGCCCATGTCGATCTGGAGCAGGAAGCGGTCCAGCTGCGCCTCGGGCAGCGGGTACGTACCCTCCTGCTCGATAGGGTTCTGGGTGGCGAGCACGTGGAACGGCTGCGCCAGCTTGCGCGTCTGCCCCGCGACCGTCACCTCCTTTTCCTGCATCGCCTGCAGGAGAGCAGACTGCGTGCGGGGCGAGGCGCGGTTGATCTCATCCGCCAGCAGGAGCTGGGTGAATATCGGCCCCTCGATGAACTTGAACATTCGGGCGCCGTCCTGCCCCTCCTCGAGCACCTCGGAGCCCAGGATGTCCGCAGGCATGAGGTCGGGCGTGAACTGGATCCGGTTGGCATCGAGCCCCATGACCGTGCCCAGTGTCTCGACAAGGCGCGTCTTGGCGAGACCCGGCACGCCGACCAGCAGCGCATGCCCGCCCGAGAGGATCACGGTGAGCGCAAGCTCGACCACCTTGTCCTGCCCGACGATGCGCTTGGCGATCTCGCTGCGCGCGCGCGCCAGCGTGCGGCCAGCTTCCTCGATCTCGTGCACCGGGTCGGACATCAGGCAGGCTCCCTTTCAGAGGCAAGGCGCCGCGCCATTCCGGCCCGCGCCCGTCGCTTCGCTTCTCGGGCGCGCGGCACAGTGCGTGCTGTCATCCGTTCCCGACAGCCTTAAAGTATAGGTCTGAGCGGAAAGGCAAAGGCTTGACCCGATGGTTTCATGCGCGAATGGGCAATCTGACACGCCTCAAAGCGGCGTTTCGGTCGATCCGGGCAAGGCGGACAGCCTCGCCAAGGCGGTGAGCGCGGCGACAAAGAAGGCGAAGGGTCCCCCGCCAGTTCATCTTTGGAATCCACCCTTTTGCGGCGATCTGGACATCCGGATCACCCGAAACGGGCAGTGGTGGTACCTCGGCACGCCCATAGGCCGCGAGGCGCTGGTGAAGCTCTTCGCGAGCGTTCTGAAGCTGGAGGACGGCAAACACTATCTCGTTACACCGGTCGAGAAGATCGGCATTGCGGTGGATGACGCTCCCTTCGTTGCCGTCGATTTCCGTACCGAAGAGGGACCGATGGGACAGGTTCTGACCTTCGTGACCAATGTGGGCGACGAAACTGTTGCCGGCCCGGAGAATCCCATCCGCGTCGCGCGCGACGCGGAAACGGGCGAGCCAAGCCCGTACGTGCATGTCCGCCGCGGGCTCGAGGCGTTGATCGACCGGAAAAGCTTCTATCGCCTGGTCGAGATCGGCGAGATCGCGGCGCACGAGGGCGAGGACTGGTTCGGCCTGCGCAGCCATGGTCTCTTTTTTCCAGTCATCCCCGCAGCCGAGCTGCCGGACTGACCGGGCAGCTTGGCCCCTCAACCCGACTTTTCGTCGGATTTGCCGAGTTCGGAGCGCAGCTGAGAACCGTCATCCGGGTGCCTTCGCTCGAATTCCCGCTCGACGAGTTCCGCCACGCGCTCCGCAAGCGGGCCGGAAAGGCGCTCGTCGATGTCGTGGGTGGTGTAGTGACGCCGCCGCGACGCCATCAGGGCACTGGCGAGTAGCGCCGTTGGCACCGCCACGATGCCGATACCGATCAGCATGACGATGCCTGTGAAGATGCGCCCGCCCGCCGTCACCGGCACCACGTCGCCATAGCCGACGGTCGTCAGCGTCGCCACAGCCCACCACATCGACGCGGGGATCGAGGAAAAGGCCTGCGGCTGCGCCTCGTGCTCGAAGAAGTAGATGCCCGCCGCCGCGAGGTAGAGCGTGACCGTCCCCGCCGCGAGCACCGCCACAAGCTCGTCCCGCACATGGCCGAGCACCTGCCAGAGCCGCCGCACGGGTGCATCCCGTTCGATCAGCTTGAGGAGCCGCAGCAGGCGCAGAAGCCTGAGCGCCCGCAACCCCAACAGATCGAAACCGAGGAGAAGGAGCGTCGGCAGGAAGGAGAGAAGGTCGATGATCCCCCAGAGGCTGGTCGCGTAGCGCAGCGGCCGTTCGGCGGCGATGAGGCGAAGGATGTACTCGCAGAGAAAGACCGAGACGGCCACGACCTCGAAGACCCCCAGCAGGATGCGGAGCCAGCCGGGCAGGCCCGGCATTGTCTCGAGCGCGACAGCGACGGCGGTCAGCAGGATGAAGGCCCCGATGAGGCGCGGGACCGCGGCGCCGAGCGTGGGGTCGCGGCCCTGAAGCGCTGCGGCGAGCCCCTCGCGCCAGGCCGGGCCGCCCCCCGGCGCTGCTGCCACCTCCTCGTCCTCGTCTCGCCGTTCGGCCACCCGATCCTCCTCCTGCCCATCTGCGCGGACGGTCAACGGCCTTGCCTCCGCCCGCGCGGCGGGTCACATGAACCCGATGGTGCTCTCCCTCAGCGATATCGAAGACGCGCTCGCGCTGCCACCGCTCGGCGACAGGTCGGATTTCGATCTCGCGCCCAAGTTCCGCCCCGCACCCGGATCGGTTCGCGAACGGCCGGCTGCCGTGCTCTGCCCGCTAGTCGAGCGCACGGACGGGCTGCGCGTGGTCCTGACCGTCCGCTCGAAGCACCTCAAGCACCATGCCGGCCAGATCAGCTTTCCGGGCGGCAAGGTCGATGATGGCGACGCCTCGACCCTCGACGCCGCGCTGCGCGAGGCGGAGGAGGAGATCGGCCTTGCGCGGCCGCATGTGCGGGTGGTGGGCGAGCTCGACGCCTATCTCACCTCCACGGCCTTTCGCGTCTCGCCATTCGTGGGCCTCGTGCCGCCGGAATGGCGCGGCCGGCCGGAACCCGGCGAGGTGGACGAGATCTTCGAGTGCCCGCTGGACTTCCTCATGGATCCTTCCAACCGCGTGCAACACCACCGCGAATGGCAAGGCGGACGGCGCTATTTCTACGCCATGCCCTGGGGGGAATACTACATCTGGGGCGCGACCGCCGGCATGCTTAAGGGCCTTTCTGACCGGCTCGAGCGTCTCGGTCGCCTGCCGGGCGGCAACGACGAGGCGGGGGCGCGGGCGGGCGAGGCGTCCGCGGCGGGCGGGTCATGACCGGCGGCATCGTCGCGCCCGCCTGGCGGACGGGAAAGCGCCTGCCGCCCGATCTTCTCGCCACGCCCGGCCTGACGACTGTGCTCGAAGCGCTCGGCAGTGGCGAGAACGCCTTCATCGTGGGCGGCGCAATCCGGAACAGCCTGCTCGACCGCCCGGTCGGGGACATCGACATCGCCACGCCTCTGGCGCCCGAGGAAGTCGTCGAGCGCCTGAAGACCGCCGGGCTCAAATCAGTGCCGACCGGTATCGAACACGGCACGGTGACGGCGGTAGCTGCCGGCACGGGCTATGAGGTCACCGCCTTTCGGGCGGATATCGAGACGGATGGCAGGCGCGCGACCGTCGACTTCGGCCGGGATATGGCCGCCGATGCCGCCCGGCGAGATTTCACGGTGAACGCGCTCTATGCCGATGCCTCGGGCACCGTCATCGACCCGCTCGGCGGCATGGCCGATCTGGAGGCTGGTCGCCTCCGCTTCATCGGGGATGCAGGGGCCCGTATCCGGGAGGACTATCTCAGGATACTGCGCTTCTTCCGTTTCCACGCCTGGTATGCGGACCCGGCGGGCGGCATCGATGCGGAGGGGCTTGCGGCCTGCGCAGCGGAGGCGGAGGGGCTTGAAGGTCTTGCGCGGGAGCGTGTCGGCCATGAGTTTCGACGCCTCCTCGCGGCACCCGATCCGGCACCCGCGGTCGCCGCCATGGAGACCACGGGCATCCTGGCCCGTTGCCTGCCGGGCGCCGCGGCCGCAGCCCTCGCCCCGTTGCTGCATCTGGAGGCGGCGGCTGGCCGGGGGGCGGACTGGCGCGCCCGTCTCTCCGCCATCTTGCCCTCCGCGGCGGGCGGAGAGGACCCGGTCGCTACGGCGACGGAGGCGCTTCGCCTTTCCCGGAACGAGCGTCGGCAACTGGGCGCTATCGCCGCCGCCCGCGCGGCGCTCGCCGCAGGGGAGGCCCCGGGGGCCTGCGCTTATCGCCACGGGGCGGAGGCGAGTTGGACGGCGCTTTTGGTGGAGGAAGCGACGGCCGGCTGGCAAACCGCGCCCGGCATCCTCGCGCGCGATCCTTCCGCCATCGCCACCGAGATAGCCGAGGGCGCGGCCGCCCGCCTGCCCTTGCGCGCCGCGGACCTTGCTGCAGCCGGTATCGCCCCGGGCCCCGCCATCGGACAGGCGCTGGCGAGGGCCGACGCAGCCTTTGTCGCCAGCGCTTTCACGCTGGACAAGCAGGCTCTGCTCTCGCATGTTCTGAACGATATTGGTCACAAAGACTGACCATTATCGCCATCGAACCGCATCGGGAGCGCCTGCATGACCCCGGACCAGCTCCTCGCCCTCGCGGGCTTCGCCGTTGCCGCCGCTTGGACGCCCGGCCCCAACAACGTGATGCTGGCAGCATCCGGCGCGACCTATGGCTGGCGGCGGACATTGCCTCACGCCATGGGCGTCGCACTCGGCTTTCCGGTCATGGTCTTCGCCATCGCGCTCGGGCTGGGTGAAATGTTCGAGGCGGCGCCGGCGCTGCGCTTCGGGCTCGCCTGGCTGGGCGCGGCCGTGATGCTCTGGCTGGCATGGCGCATCGGCACCGCAACGCCGCGGGCCAAGCGGACAGCCGCTTCCGGACCGGATGCCACATCGCACGAGCTGGCACAGGCGGCCTCGGGACGCCCGCTCAATTTCATCGAGGCGGCTGCCTTTCAATGGGTAAACCCCAAGGCCTGGGTCATGTCCATCGGCGTCTCGGCGACCTATGTGAGCGGGGCGGCACCCATCACCGAGGCGCTGATCGTCGCCGCCGTCTTCATGCTCGTAGGGCTCACCTCCTCGCAGGCCTGGACCACCGCAGGCGCCGCCATCGGAAGCCTTCTCGGCAAGGGCGCCCGTCTCAGGATCTTCAATGCGGTGATGGGACTGCTCATCGCCCTCTCGGCCCTCTGGCTCGTGGTTGACGTCTGAGCGCTCCGGCTCCGGCGACGGCGTATGCCTATCCACCGGCCCCCAAGGACGTCGTCGTAGGATCGAGCCGGGCGGCAATTTGGCCGCGCGAGGTCGGAACGCGGCTTAGCGAAGCGCTGCCGCAGCCTGCCGCCACCAGGGCTGCGCCGCCAGATGGCGGCGAAGTGGCGTATCGGTTGCGACCGGCGCTTCCTCGATGTAGCGAACGGCCTCGATGCGGCTCGCGCCCGCCAGGCCTACAAGATGCCGCTCGGCTGCAGGGATCGAGAAGGGCTCGCCCTTTTCCGCGGCGAAATTGGCATCGAGATCGGTCCAGACGGCGCCGGCCCATCCGGCCGCCCGGCACCAGGCCGCCACCTCCTCCGCCAGCCCCGGCAAACGGCTCCTGAGAACGCTGGCTCCGGCGCAAGCAACGCCGATGCGGCGCAGGCTCGCCCGCTCCCGCCGCGCAAGATCCACCGCCGCGCGGAGGAGGCAGCCTCGGTTGGACGCGATGGCGTGGGTCGGGCATGGCACGCCGTGATCGGGATCGATGCAGACGACGAGCCCACCCAGCCGCTTGGCGCTGACCCTGCTGAACTCGAGCGGCAGGGGCGGGCCGGCGCCCATCTGCCAGCCGCCGGTCACCCGCCGCTCCAGCCCGTCCATGTCCCAGATCAGCGAGCCCCAGCCGATGACCGCAAACCGCTGCATGCGAACCCTCCCTGGATCCGAGCGCCTGCGCGACGGCGCATCGCCGCGCCGCTATCACGAACCGATCACGCAGCAACCCGGATGCGCACAGCCGCGTGAAACGTCCCGCATTGCCCCTAGCAGAACGGGCGGCGGCGTACCACGCTCTCACCTCAGCGCGATGCGCACCTATTGGAGAGGAGCCAACATGACCGACCCCGCCCTGAGCCGCCGCACCACCCTTCGTCTCCTCGCCATGGGCACAGCCCTGCCGCTGGCCGCCTGCGCCGGCGGCGGCCCGGCCGACAGGCCGTCGGCAGCAGTCGAGCCCGCGATCGCACCCGACGCGCGCGTCACCGCACGCGGGACGTTCGAGGGTCGCTCCAAGCACGTGACCACCGGCCATGCCAGCATTGTCTTCTCGAACGGCAACGTGATCATCCAGCTTGAGGACGATTTCAGCTTTGATGGCGCGCCCGACCCGAAGGTGGCGCTTGGGGAGGGTGGGTTCGATCCCGACACGATCCACGGTGCGCTCCGCTCCAACACCGGCGCGCAGGCCTACACGCTGAAGCCCGGGCTCGATATCGGCAACTACACCGAGGTCTGGATCTGGTGCGAGCAGTTCTCCGTACCGCTCGGCGTCGCCAAGCTCACGCTGACCTGACGCGCTTCTCCAGCCGGTGCCGGACGGGCATCGGCGTCGCCGGGGGCAGGATGGCGGGTGGGCGGCGCAAGGCGCAGACCGAAGGGCTGCGACGCGCGCACGGGCCCCCGTCATCCTGCCTCCGTCATCCTGGTCCTGAAGTCGCGCCGCGCAGTCCGTCATCCTGCCCGCCCCTGTCCAGCTCAGGCGCCCAGCGGCACCGCATCCGACGGCGCCTCGGCACGGTCCTCCATGCCATAGTCGCGGATCACGCTGGCCACGCGCAGCCGATAGCCCGCCATCATCCCCGTCCGCCCCGTCACCTGGGCCTTTCGGTGGCGCGGGCGGTTGCGCCAGGCATCGAGCGCCGCCTCGTCGCGCCAGAAGCTCAGCGACACGAGCTTGCCGGGCGTCGTCATGCTCTCGAAGCGCTCGACGGAGATGAAGCCGTCAATGGCCTCCACCTCCGCCTTCAGCGAGGCAGCAAGCGCCATGTAGCCCTCCATCGCGCCGTCCGCCGGCTCAACCTCGAAAATCACAGCGATCATGGCTTCCGTCCTCCCTGCTCACGCGTTTCTCGCCCGTAGCTTGGCGATCTAGCGCAACCTGGGCCCAAGGAGGAGCCCATCGCGGGGTACGGGTGCGCGAGTGGGGCGAGCGCGCATGGCGAGGCTCACCGGCGCGCGACCGGGTCGAACCGCACGCCGCCGAAGCTCTGCTCGAGGGGCTGGAGTTCGATGAGCGATACATTGACGTTTGGCGGTGCCGTCAGCGCAAAGTGCACGGCCTCCGCAATGTCTCGTGGGCGCAGCTCCTCGATGCCCGTCTCCTTCAGCGCCGCGCGACGGGACGGGTCGGTCACCGAAGCATCGTAGAACTCGGTCGAGACGCGGCCCGGATTGATTTCCGTGACACGCACGCCGGTGCCGCGAAGCTCGATGCGGAGGTTCATGCTCATGAGATGCACCGCGCCCTTGGAGGCGCCGTAAATCGCGGAGTTGATAGGGTAGAGCCCGGCGACCGAGCCCATGTTGACCACGTGCCCCCGCCCTTTCGCGATCATCGCCGGCAGGGCGAGCCGGGTCATCTGGAGCGCGCCGGTCACGTTCGTCTCGATGGTCTGGGCCACGGCCGCCGCCGGCGCGTCCACCAGCCCGTCGATCCCGGCGCCGAGGCCGGCATTGTTGACCAGCGCACCCGCCCCGATCTCCGGCACCAGCCCCGCGAGCGCGTCCGTGTCCCGCACATCCGCGGCATGAACCGAGCATCCCGTCTCTGCCGCCAGCGCCTCCAGCCGCTCCGCCCTGCGCGCCATCGCATGCACGGTCCAGCCCGCGCCGGCCATCCGACGCACGATGGCCGCGCCGATGCCGGAGGAAGCGCCCGTGACCAGGACCGACTGCACCGGGCCGCCGCTCAGGGCCAGGTGGCGACGGGCGGCAGGCTCATCAGCACCGCCTCGGGGTTGTGCCCGGTCTCGAGGCCGAACTTCGTGCCCCGGTCGTAGACCAGATTGAACTCCGCATAGCGTCCCCGTCGGAAGAGCTGATGGGCGCGCTCGTCATCTGTCCACGCCTCATCCCGCCGTTTCTCGACGATGGGCACGAAAGCGTCGATGAAGGCGCGGCCGACGTCCTGGGTAAAGGCGAAATCCGCTGCCCAGTCCCCGCTGCAATGGTCGTCATAGAAGATGCCGCCCACGCCGCGCGCCTCGTTCCAGTGGCGGATCATGAAGTAGTCGTCCGCCCAGGCCTTGTAGCGCGCATAGTAGTCGTCCCCGTGAGGCGCGCAGGCGCGCTCGAGCACGCCATGGAAGAAAGCCGTGTCCTCCTCCACCGCGACCATCGGGTTGAGATCCGTGCCCCCGCCGAACCACCAGCAATGCGGCGTCCAGAACATGCGCGTGTTCATATGGACGGCGGGCACACAGGGGCTGTTCATATGGGCAACGAGGCTGATGCCCGAGGCCCAGAAGCGCGGGTCGTCGGCGAGGCCGGGCAGTTCCTTGCGGGCGCTGAGGCTGCGCTGCGCCTGTGCGCCGAGGGTGCCGTACACCTCCGAGACGTTCACCCCGACCTTCTCGAAGACCCGGCCGCCGCGCATGACGCTCATGACGCCGCCGCCCTGATCGCCCTCGCCTTCGCCCGCGCGCCGCGTCTCCTTGCGCTCGAAGCGGCCGGCCGGCAGCGACGCGTGCGGGCCGCTCGTCTGCTCGTCCTCCAGCGTCTCGAAGGCCGTGCAGATCATATCGCGAAGCTCGACGAACCAGGCGGCGGCCGCCGCCCGTTCCTGCTGCATCTCCCCGCCGCCAGCTCCGGCACCGGCCCCGCTGCCCGCTCCGTCCATCATGCGCATCTCCTGCCGTCTATTTCGAAAAGTCCTATCGCCAAGCGGCAGCGGAGACAACGCAGCGGGCATCCGCCAGGCCGCTGGGCTCGCCTGGCACCATCCGGAACCCCCGATGCGGCGTCAGAGCAGTTGGGCCCGGTACGGAGTGCGCCAACCGGCAGCAGACCGCGCAATGACGGTTGGTACGAATGCGCAACTTCGCTCAGACACGTCATGCGTGTGTCACTTCGCTATGGTATGGACTTCGCTGTACACCTTGCCGCCACCGCCCTCGCCGGCCCGCACCCGACCATTGAACCTTCGGGCCGAGGTGCCATTTCCGAGGGACGGCAGCGCCCACCGCCTGTTGATCCGCTCGAGGAAGATCCGATGCCCGCCCGCCTGATCGCCGCTGCCCTCGGCCGTGTCGAACGTCTGATCGACCCCTATCAGGCGTATGACGAGCGTTCGGATTTCCCCGACAGGCTGATGCCGTTCATCCTCTATTTCCTCTGGCCCGCGCGCTGGGTGATCGCGGGCGGCATGGCGTTCGGATTCGTGACGGCATTGTCCGAAGCGGCGCTCGTCGGGCTCGCCGCGCATCTCATCGATATTCTCGCGACGGCGGATCCGGCGACGCTCTGGGATGAACACTGGCCGATGCTGGCTCTGATGTTCGTCGTCGGCGTCATCGTGCCTCCGGTCGCGATGGTCGGCTGGGCGGTGATCACGGGCCAGGGCTTCTTCCCGTCCATGGGCGCCCTCATCCGCTGGCGCACACACCGCAAGATGCTGCGACAGTCCATGGGCTTTTTCGCGGACGACTTTGCCGGGCGTATCGCCAACAAGCAGATCCAGCTCGCCCCCGCAATCAACGACGCCGTGTTCCAGGTGACCGACGCCATGTGGTACGCGGTCGTCTTCACAATCGGCTCGGCCGTGGTGCTGGGCGGTGCGGACTGGCGGCTCCTGATCCCGCTTGGCCTCTGGTTCTTCAGCTTCGTCGCCCTTGCCGCATGGTTCGTCCCCCGCATCACGGCGGCAGGCAAGGACGTGGCGGAGGCGCGCTCGCTCCTCGCGGGCCGGATCGTCGACGCCTACACCAACATCCAGACCGTCAAGCTCTTCGCCCATGCCGAGCGGGAGGACGGCTATGCGCGCGAAGCGATGGACGACTTCCGCTGGACCTTTGCGCGGCAGACCCGGCTCTACACCTACCTCCAGGCGGGCATGGCAGCGCTCCACCTCATGCTCTACGGCGGCGTGGTCGGCTATGCCGTCTATCTGTGGACGCTGGGGGCGACGACGCCGGGGACGGTGGCGGCAGCCGTCGCCATCGCGCTTCGGATGTCCGGCCTTGTTGACTGGATCATGCAGACCGTCTCCACCCTCTTCCAGAACGTGGGCACGGTGCAGGAGGGCATGGAAACGATCTCGCGGCCTCTCCAGATGCCCGACGCCGAAGATGCGCAGCCGCTCCGCCTGACTGAGGGGGCGATCACCTTCGATGGGGTGCATCACCATTACGGCCGCGGCTCTGGCGGCGTGCGGGGCATCGATCTTGCGATCAAGGGCGGCGAGCGCGTGGGCCTCGTCGGCCGTTCGGGCGCGGGCAAGTCGACGCTGGTGAACCTCGCGCTGCGGTTCTTCGACCCGGAGGCGGGGCGCGTGCTGATCGACGGACAGGATCTGCGAGGCCTCAAGCAGGAAAGCCTGCGCGCCCATATCGCTATGGTCACTCAGGATACCGCGCTTCTCCATCGCTCGATCCGCGACAATATCCGCTACGGCAAGCCAGAGGCGACGGACGAGGAGATCATGTCCGCCGTGCGCAAGGTCGCCGCCACCGACTTCATCGGCGATCTCAACGACGCCGACGGGCGGCGCGGGCTCGAGGCGCATGTGGGCGAGCGTGGGGTCAAGCTCTCGGGCGGCCAGCGCCAGCGCATCGCGCTCGCACGCGCGGTGCTCAAGGATGCGCCGATCCTGATCCTCGACGAGGCGACCTCGGCCCTCGATTCCGAGGTCGAGGCCGCGATCCAGGAGAGCCTCGAGGAGCTGATGCAGGGCCGGACGGTGATCGCGATCGCGCACCGTCTCAGCACCATCCAGGCCATGGACCGGATCGTTGTGCTCGATCAGGGCCGGGTGGTGGAGGACGGCAGCCATGCAGCGTTGCTGGAGGCGGACGGGCTCTATGCCCGCCTATGGGCCCGTCAGTCCGGCGGTTTCATCGACAGCCGGGCCGAGACCGTCGCGTAATACAGCATCCGCCGGCGCATCCTTCGCCGCGTGGCGCACTATATCGGGAAAGACCGCGACGCCTGGCGCGCGGAAAACCGGCCGGACAGATCCATGACCCGTTTCTTCGAGACCCTTTTCGACCCCTTCGCCGAGGCAGACGGTCCGCCGCCGCAGCGCGCCTGGCCATTCTACCGGTGGCTGATGCAAGGCTCGGAGCGGGCGGTCTGGCTCTTTGCCGCCGTCTCCATGGCGCTCGGCGCGGCGGAAGCGCTCGGCGCCTTTCTTGTCGGCTACGCCATCGACCTCGCGCGTGTGGCGGAGGCCTCGGGCGGCTCGGAAGGCTTCTTCGCGGCAAACTGGGTCATGCTCGCGCTTATCGGCGCCTTCCTCGTGATCCTCCGCCCGGCGCTCATGTCCGTGAACTCGGCCGTCTCCGCGATCTCCGTGGCGCCCGGACTGGCGCACCTCTCACTCTGGCGGCTGCACCGGCACACGCTCGGCCAGGCGGTGAGCTATTTCCAGGACGATTTCGCGGGGCGCATCAGCCAAAAGGAGCTACAGACCTCGAACGCCGTGGCGCAGGGCACGAACGAGTTTCTGAACGCCATCGCATACGGGCTTTCAGCCATCGTGGGCGCGCTCATCGTGCTTGGGGCAGCCTCCGTCTGGCTGGCTGCCGTCCTCGTCGCATGGTTCGCCATCTACATCCTGCTGGTACGCCACTACCTGCCCGAGATCAGGGCGCGGAGCCGGGCGCGCGCCGATGCACGCTCTGGCCTCTCGGGCACGCTGGTCGACCAGATCGGCCATATCGAGACGGTCAAGCTCTTCGCCCATACGGGTCGAGAGGAGGAGCGGGCCCAGGAGGCGATCGCGCGGTATCGCAGGGCGGGGCTCGATTTCGGCGGCACCGTCTGGCGTTTCCGCAGCCTCCTCGCATTTCTTTCGGGCGTTCTGCCGGCAGCGCTCCTCGGCATGGGCTTCTGGCTCTGGAGCGCGGGCACGGCCTCGCTGGGCGACGTCGCGGCGGCGGGGCTTCTCGCCATGCGTCTCAGCCACATGTCGGGGTGGATCAGCTTCGTCGCGATGACGATCTTCACCGAGATCGGCGTGCTCGAGGACGGCATGCGCACGCTTTCGCCTCATCACACGCTGACCGACGCCCCCGATGCCGAGCCGCCGGCAAGCCGTGCGCGCGGCGCCATCGCCTATGAGCGGGCGACCTTCAAGTACGGCCGGCGCAAGGGCGGGGGGCTCAACGGCATCGACCTCAAGATCGCCCCGGGCGAGAAGGTCGCGCTGGTCGGCCCCTCCGGTGCGGGCAAGTCCACCGCAGTGGCAGCCCTTCTTCGTCTCCACGATCTGGAGGAAGGACGGATCACGCTCGACGGGCATGACCTGCGCGAGATGCCGCAGGAGTGGCTGCGCCGTCAGGTGGCGGTGGTCACGCAGGAGCCCGCGCTCTTCAACCGTTCGGCGCGGGACAACATTCTCTACGGCAATCCCGATGCGGGCGAGGCCGCGATGATGGAGGCGGCACGACGGGCCGAGGCGCACGAGTTTATCCAGGATATCCGGGACCCGCGCGGCCGCGAAGGCTATGACGCACATCTGGGCGAGAACGGCGTCAAGCTGTCGGGCGGGCAGCGCCAAAGGATCGCGATAGCCCGCGCCGTTCTGAAAGACGCACCCATACTGGTGCTCGACGAAGCGACCTCGGCATTGGACTCGGAGGTCGAAGCGGAGATCCAAGCGGCGCTCGAGGGCGTGATGAAGGGCCGCAGCGTGCTCGCCATCGCCCACAGGCTTAGCACCGTGCAAGCGATGGATCGCATCGTTGTGCTGGACAAGGGCCTCGTCTGCGAGGAGGGCAGCCATATGGAGCTTCTGGAACGAGATGGCCTCTACGCGCGCTTGTGGACGCGTCAGAGCGGCGGTTTCCTTGCCGAAGCGGCAGAATAGCGCGCCGCATGCGTTCCCCCGCGCCGCGCGCCAACCGTTCCCCTGCGCCGCGCGCCAACTCGCTCATCTGCAGAGAAATGGCATAGAACAGCGGCCCGAAAGGCCCGCTGCACACGCCCGCGCAGGACACCGTCCGCCAGATTAGCGCTCACGCCGATCTCCGGAGGCGGTCTCCGACCATCGAAGGATCGGCGCGATGCCCCGGCTCTCAGGCCGGGATATCGCGGCGATGCAAGTTGCCAATATCCTAAATCAGATGCCGATGCCGGCATCCTTACGCTCTGTGTGCTTCTGATAGACCTTCGGAATCTCACCGGGGTTCTTGTCGTGCTCGTTCAGCTTCCGGGTCCGATACCAGTTCCAGATCGCGTATAGCAGACCGCCGCCAAGAGTGAACAGGATGAGAGTGATGACAAGGTTCTCGACCATGTTTTGCTCCGTTGTTGCTCCACATTCTCAACGGGCGAACAGAAGAAGCGTTCAAAAATCATGCTGCGACAAGTCGTCCGCCAAATAGTATCAGCAGCAATACTTCCACCCTGCGGAACTGCTCACCGCGCCATCTGGTCCGGCAGCCAGGTCGCGATGCCCGGGAACGCGGTGATGAGCACGACACCGAGCACGAGCAGGAGGAAGAACGGCGCCGCATGGCCCGCGATGCGCAGGATGTTCTCGCCGGTCATTCCCTGAAGCACGAAGAGGTTGAAACCCACGGGCGGCGTGATCTGGCTCATTTCGACGACGAGCACGAGGAAGATGCCGAACCAAATGCGGTCGATCCCCACCGCCTCAACCATCGGCACGATCACGGCGGTGGTCAGCACCACGACCGAAATGCCGTCGAGAAAGCATCCGAGGATGATGAAGAACAGCGTCAGCGCGACGAGCAGCCCGGTGGAGGAAAGGCCGAGATCGCCAATCCACTCCGCCAGCACGCGCGGGATCCCGGTGAAGCCCATGGCGACCGTCAAGAACGCGGCCCCGGCCAGGATCAGCGCAATCATGCAGGAGGTGCGCGTCGCCGCCATCAGGCTCTCGGTGAAAACCTTCCACGAAAGCTCGCCGTTCCACCAGACGAGCACGAAGGAGAGGAGCACGCCGACGGCGGCCGCATCGGTCGGCGAGGCGAGCCCGGCATAGATCGAGCCGATGACGCCCGCGATCAGCAGCACGACGGGAATGAGTGTCCGCGACCGTTCAAGTTTCTCCAGGAACGGCAGCTCCTTGTCCTGCAGCGCAGGCATGCGGCTGCGGTTGAGGAGCGCCCAGATCATCACATAGCCCATGAAGAGCGTGAGCATCATGACCCCCGGCCCGACGCCTGCGAGGAAGAGCCGCGCGATGCTTTCCTCAATGGCGACGCCGTAGACGATCAGGATGATCGAGGGCGGGATCAGGAGGCCGAGCGTGCCCGAGCCGGCAAGGGTCCCGATCACCAGCGGCCGGTCGTAGCCGCGCTTCTCGAGCTCCGGCATCGACATCTTGCCGACCGTGGCGCAGGTGGCGGCCGAAGAGCCCGAGACGGCCGCGAAGATACCGCAACCGAGGATGTTCACGTGCAGGAGCGAGCCGGGCAGCCTGCCGAGCCAGGGCGCGAGGCCGGTGAAAAGGTCGGAGGAAAGGCGCGATCTGAAGAGGATTTCCCCCATCCAGATGAAGAGCGGCAGCGCCGCCAGTGCCCACGAGTTGGAGGCGCCCCAGACCGTTGAGGCCAGCGTCTGCCCGATGGTGCCGAACCCGGTGAAAAGCGCCTTGTCGGTGAAGAGCAGAAAGGCCGTCGCGCCCGCGGCGAAGAGCGAGAGCGCGACCCAAACGCCCGAGCCGAGAAAGAAGAAGAGCGCGACGACGAGGACGATGCCGGCGAGGACCTCCATGGCTCAGAACTCCCCCGGCTGGTCTGCCTCGGCGATGAAGTCGCCCTTGATCGCGGAGGCACAGGCATCGATGAGCGCGACCGTGAAGATCGTGAGGCCGAGCGCCATGCCCGCCTGCGGGATCCAGATCGCAACGGGGATGAGCCCCGGCGATACATCGTTGAAGCGCCAGCTCTCCTCGACCAGCATCCACATCCAGCCCGTAAAGTAGACGGCAAGGATGGCGGCGACGCCCGTCGACCAGACCTCCGCCACCTGCCGCGTCTTCGGACCCATCCGCTGCAGGATCAGCCCGACACGGATATGCGCACCCCTCCGCAAGGTGTGGGCCGCGGCGAGGAATGAGCTCGTCGCCAGGAAGTAGCCCGTGAATTCTGCGTATGACGGCAGCACGAGGCCCACCGCCTCGGCGCCGAAGAGCATGGCGAGGCTGTCGAGCAGGTTAAAGGCGACCTGGACCAGCACGGTGAGCGCGATGAGCGCGAGAAAGGCCGCCGCGGCCACGCCGGCGGCATCGTAGAGGCGGTCGAGAGCGTCGCGCATCGGCTTCTCCGGCATGATCGGCTGTGAGGGGAGGCTGAAGGGCGCGGTCGGCGCGGAAAACAGGCCCGCCGCGGGCGGGAAGTTGGGCGGGGCGGCGGCGGGACTGTCTCCCGCCCTCGACCGTCCCCGCCCGCGTCACGTCACTGCTTGAAGGCGTCGACGACGGCTTGGCCCTCGTCCCCGGCCTTCTCCAGCCACTCGGCCGTCATGGTCGCGCCGACATCCTCAAGCTTGGCCTTGAGCGTGTCAGACGGATCGCTGACCGTGATGCCGTTCTCGGCCAGCGCCGCGGTCTTGGTTTCCGTCTCTTCCATCGAAGCCGCCCAGCCGCGCTCCTGCGCCGCCGCAGCCGAAGCCATCACCGCCTCGCGCGTCGCCTCGTCGAGACTGCGCATGGCACGGATGTTGGCGACCACGATGTTCTTGGGCAGCCAAGCTTTCACGTCGTAGTAATGGCTGAGATAGTCCCAGGCCTTGGTGTTCGCGCCCGTCGAGGGCGAAGTGACCATCGCATCGACGCGACCCGTCGAGAACGCCTGCGCAAGATCGGGCACCTCCACCTGCGTCGGCACCGCATCGACCAGCTGAGCGAGCCGCTCGGTTGCCGTGTTGTAGGCGCGGAACTTGAGGCCCTTGAGCTCGTCCCCGCTCTCGACCGCGGTGTCGGCGTAGAGCCCCTGCGGCGGCCAGGGCACGGCGTAGAGCACCATCAGCCCCTCCTGCTCGAGCAGCGCCTCGACCTTCGGCCGGCTCACCTCCCAAAGCTTCTCCGCATCTTCGTAGGAGGTTGCGAGGAATGGCACGCTGTCGAGCTCGAACATCGGGTTCTCGTTCGAGAGCCGTGAGAGCAGGAATTCCCCGATCGGCACCTGACCCGAACGCACGGCATTCTTGATCTCGGGATGCTTGAAGAGCGAGCCGGCCGGATGGACCGTGATCTGCACGTCGCCGCCAGTGGCCTCGGCCACGTCCTTCGCGAACTGCATGTGGTTCTGCGTGTGGAAGTTGTTGTCACCGTAGGGCACCGGCATGTCCCAGGTCTGGGCGAGCACAGGGCCGGCGGCCAGCGCGGCGATACCGCCTGCCAGCGCGAAAGCGCGAATTCTCATGACGTTCTCCTCAAGCCTGTCGAAGGACGGCACTCGGCGGCCGTCTCTGCCCGACCCTAGCCCATGGCGCTGCATCGCCAAGCGGAAAGTGGTGCCGGTTTCGGCACCGACGGTGAGAAAGCGCTCGAGATGAGCAGACGCCGCCGACCCGGACGCGCCCATGCCCGCTCATGCATCCGACAACGCCAGGCCGGCACGATTCGCAGCGCTATCGTGAGCCCCCAGACCAAGCGGCCAGATATCCGGCAAGCACCCATCGCGCCGACATGAACTCTCGATCCGTCCCTCCACCGTTCTCCCGAGTTGAACGGAAACGTCCGCAAGCAGCCTGAACGCGCAATATCATTGCCGCGATGTGCAGAAAATCACTTGGAACTTCATTTCACGTAGCGTTAATTTCCCGTTGCGGCAGGCCTCTGGGGGGTGTGTCGAGAGGCGATGTGCACACAGGGAGTGACGGCCATGCCAAGCTTATTTTTCGCGGCGGATGACGGGTCGATCGGGTACGAGTTCTACATCTCCGACGGGGAGACGATCACGGTTCTCGGCGACCTGAACCCAGGGCCGGAGGATGCGGCATTCGACGAAGACGACGTCTCTCTGGCTGCGGCACTCTCATCGGGCCAGATCGTCTTCATTGCCAATACCGAGGAATTCGGCTCGGAAGTCTGGATCACCGACGGCACCGTGTCTGGAACGATGCTGCTTGCCGATATTGAATTCGGTCCGAATGACAGCGAGCCAGTTGTTTTCGTCAGTGCCGGTGATCGCGTCTACTTCATCGCGGAGACCGACGAGTTCGGAAACGAACTCTATATCACCGACGGAACAACCGCGGGCACGACGATCGTCCGCGACATCAACCCCGGAAGCTTCGACGGCTTCAACCAGGCCGAATCGATTTCGATCCACGACGGCAAGGTCTTCCTCGTTGCCAACGACGGCAGCACCGGCAACGAACTCTACATCACCGACGGCACCGATCTCGGCACCCGCCGGGTGAAGGACATCTTCGAAGGGGGCTCCAGCTCGGACATTGAGATCGGCCCGGGCTACTCCGCCACACTCGGCAACACTGGCTCGATCATCTTCGCCGCCAATGATGGGGAATTCGGCTACGAGCTCTGGCGCTCGGACGGGACCGAAGAGGGCACCGTGATGGTGGCCGACATCAACTCGGGCCCCAGCGGCTCAGGCATCGAGGAGGTCTACGAGTTCGGGGACCGCGTCGTCTTCTCGGCCAATAACGGCAGCGACGGCCGGGAGCTCTGGATCACCGACGGCACCTCGGGCGGCACGCGTCAGGTCGCCGATATCGATGACGGCAACGGCTCCTCCGATCCGGAGATCCTGGGCGTGGTCGGCGACTTGCTGCTTTTCGCCGCCGATGACAACGAATTCGGCAAGGAACTCTGGGCCACCGACGGCAGCTCGACCGGGACCCGCCTCGTGCGCGATATCGACGGTGGCGGCGACGACAGCTTCCCCGACAATGGCAAGCCGTTCTTCCATTCGGTGATCGGCGACGTCCTCATCTTTTCCGCGGATGACGGCTCCACGGGCGAGGAGCTCTACTTCTCCGACGGCACCACGCTCGGGACGGGCCTCTTGAGGGACATCTACGAGGGCAGCGAAAGCAGCTCGCCGGAATACCTCGCCACCGTGGGCGACGAGGTGTTCTTCTCGGCGGAGTCGGAGGATTTCGGACGAGAGCTCTGGAAGACCGACGGTACGTCCGAGGGAACCGTGCGCCTCGGCGATATCGACCCCGGCAGCGACAGCAGCGACCCGCTTCCGCTGGCGATCATGCCCGACGCCGCGCCGCTCTTCACGCCGGGCGACGACACGGTCGACAACACGCCGGCCGATGACGAGTTCGACGGCCTCGGCGGGCGGGACACCATCGTCTACGACGCCAACCGCGAGGACGTCACGGAGACGCTCGGCTTCGGCGGGCGGGTCACCATCGAGGTGGGCGACGAGACCGACATGCTCGAGAACATCGAGCGCGTGGAGCTCAACGACGGCGCCTACATCTTCGACATTTCGGATAACGGCGACTTCATCTATCGCCTCTACTCCGCCGCCTTCGTACGCACGCCGGACGAGGAGGGCTTCCGCTTCAACGTCATGCGCTCCGACAACGGTCAGAGCGACAAGTTCATCGCCGACAGCTTCACGACGAGCGACGAGTTCCTCGCGGAGTTCGGCACGAACCCGACCGACGAGGAGTTCGTCAACAACCTCTACATCAAGGTGCTGCAGCGCGAGGCGGATGCCGGAGGCCTCGAGTTCTGGACCACGCGCTTCGAGAGTGGCGAGCTCTCCCGCGGCGACATGCTGATCCGCTTCGCGGCCAGCGACGAGAACGTCGCCCGGACGGCAGACGATGTGGACGACGGCTTCTGGGTCACCGGCTGACGGTGACTTCGCAAACCGGGGGCGCAGCGCAGGTCGCGCCCCCGATCAGGCGCGGCCCTGCGTTGCCAGCGCCTTCTCCGCCCAGGCGCGCCGCAAGTTCTCCGTGAGCCGCGCCGTCACCAGCCGCAGACAGAAATGGGCGAAGCCCGCATGCTCGCGACAGAGGTGGTTGAAGTCCGTCTCTTGCACCGCCAGCAACTCGGTGTCCCGCAGCGCTACGGCCGTGAAGAGGCGCTCGCGGTCGGGTGAGAAGAGGCCCATCTCGCCTAGAAGGTTGCCAGGTGCCAGGCGCTTGTCGATCTCGAGCAACAGCACCTCGCCCCGTTCGATATAGTAGAGCCTCTCGGCAGGATCGCCCGCGCGGAAGATGATGCTGCCCGAGGATATCGCCTCCCGCTGCGCATAAGGCTCGATCCAGGCGGGCTCGAACACAACCGCCGCAGGCGCTGCCGCACGATGACGCAGGAGCCGGACGAGCTGCGCGAGGTTGAGCGGCAGAAGTGCGCCGTGCAGCACCACGATCTGCCAGAGGCCGAGCGTCGTGGCGAAGGCGATGAAGCAGAGGTTCGACGCAATCGCCAGGATCCGCAGCGGCAGCATGGTGCGCATGCAGAAGGTCAGCAGCGTGAAGAGCGCCGCCATCCAGCCGATCGCGTCCACGAAGCCCATGAGCCCCCCATCGCAGGCGCAAGATGCGCGCTCCTTATGGGCGATTAGGCCAAGGCATCACTCAACCAAAAAGTGAAAATCGTATCGTCATTCCGTGAATCCTGCGCGACAGCATGCGGGATCACCCAACCATCTCGGGTAGCGTGACGATCTCGATGCCCGCGGCCTCCAGCGCATCGCGCGCGGCACGGGCGACGGCGACTGAGGTCGGCTCGTCGCCATGGACGCAGAGGCTGTCGAACCCGATGGGCAGCGGCTTGCCGCTCCGCGAGACGATGGTCTCCTCCTGCACCATCTTCACGACGCGCTCCGCCGCGACGGCCGCATTCTTGATCACCGAGCCCTCGACCGTGCGGGGCGTGAGGTTGCCGTCATCCTCGTAGGTGCGGTCGACAAAGGCCTCCCGGCCGACCTTGAGCCCATGTGCCCGCGCCGCCTCCTCCATCTCCGTCCCTGGCATGACCAGCGCGATTAGATCGGGCGCCACGGTCTTTTGGGCGCGCATGATGGCGGCGGCATAATCGGCGTCTTTGCAGCCCATGTTATTGAGCGCGCCATGGGCCTTCACATGCGTCACCGCCAGGCCCGAATATGCAGCCATGCCCAGCATCGCACCGATCTGATAGGCGACGAGATATTCGAGCTCGTCCGCGTTCATGCGGATCTGGCGCCGCCCGAAGCCCCAGAGGTCATTGAAGCCCGGATGCGCGCCGATGCTGACCCCCGCCTTCTCCGCCGCCAAGATCACGCGGCGCATCACCGATGCGTCTCCCCCATGCATGCCGCAGGCGATGTTAGCGCTCTTGACGATGCCGAGCAGGCTTTCGTCGTCCCCGATATCGTAGGCGCCCCAGCCCTCGGCCATATCCGCGTTGATGTTGATGCGCTTGGCCATGGGGACCTCCTCTCCTTGCGTCCGGCAGGTTTCGACGCGAGCATGGACGAGACGGGCGGAGGCTTCTAGGTCTGTCGAAGGGACCAAGGAGGCGCGATGACCACGCACGCCCAGAACACCATGCCAGAGCCGCGCTACCTGCCCTTCGGCGATGCGGGCCTCGTCGTCGAGTTCGGGCGGGACAAGGATCGCGCCCTCTCCGCGGCGGTGCTCGCGCTCGATGCGGCGCTGGGTGAGAAGGCGCCCGAGGGCGTTGTCGAGACGGCGCCGAGCTTTCGCTCTCTCCTCGTGCAGTTCGACCCGCTGGTGACGGACGGGCCCAGCCTCGAGGCCGCGATCCGGGAGATTGTGGGAGGCGGCCTCTCCGCCGCGGAGGCGGCGGCGAAGCATTGGCACCTGCCGGCCTGCTACGAGGGCGAATACGCGCCGGATCTCGCTGACGTTTCCGAGCGGGCGGGCATGAAACCCGCCGATGTGATCGACCTGCATTCGGGCATGGCTCATCACGTCTACATGATCGGCTTCCTGCCCGGCGCGCCCTATATGGGCGACCTGCCGGAGGAGATCGACTTTCCGCGGCGGAGCGATCCGCGGACCAAGGTGCCGGCGGGCTCGGTCGCCATCGCTGTCGGGCTCACGGTCATCTATCCGGTGACGAGCCCGGGCGGCTGGCACCTCATCGGCCGCACGCCCGTCAGCCTGTTCGACAAGACGGCAAGCGAGGAGGCGCCCGCCCTCCTCCGCCCAGGGGACGCGGTGAGCTTCGAGCCGATGCCCCCCGACCGCTATGCCGAGATCGCGAAGGCCGCCGAGGCCGGCGAGTGGCAGCCAGAGGCCCGACCGAGGGAGGACGCCTGATGGCGGCGCTCAAGATCGTCGATCCGGGCCTCGCCACCTCGCTGCAGGATGGCGGACGCCGCGGCTTCCAGCGTTTCGGCGTGCCTCCTTCCGGCGCGCTCGACCGTGATGGCCTTGCCGAGGCCAACGCGCTGATCGGCGCGAAGCATGGCGCGCCCGCCCTCGAGATGCGGTTTCTCGGCCCGACCATAGAGGCGGAGGAGCCTGTCCGCGTCGCCACCGCGGGGGCGCCGCTGGCGATGAAGCTGAAGCGGCATGACGGCACGGAGGAGACGATTGCCGGATGGCGGAGCGTGACGCTGGCCAAGGGCGACAGGCTGCGCGTCGGCCCCATCAAGGGTAGCGCCACAGCCTATCTCGCAGTCGCGGGCGGTTTCGACGTGAAGCCCGTCCTGGGCTCCGCCGCCACGCTCGGCCGTGCGGGGCTCGGCGGTTTCGAGGGCCGCGCGATCGAGGGAGGGGACCGCCTCCCGCTCGCCGCCGCGGCCGTGCCGGCAGGACCCGATCGCGCCCTGCCCGCACGGGAGGACGACAGCGGCAGGAGCCCCCTCCGCATCCGCGTGGTGCTCGGCCCGCAGGACGACCACTTCACCGACGCCGCGCATGAGACGTTTCTCGGCACCGACTGGACGGTATCCGACAAGTCGGACCGCATGGGGCTCCGCCTCCAAGGGGCGACGCTCGAGCATAGGAGCGAGCCCGGCCATGGAGCGGACATCGTCTCGGACGGGATCGTCACCGGGGCCATCCAGGTCCCCGGCTCCGGCCAGCCCATCCTGCTGCTCGCGGACCGTCAGACCTCGGGTGGCTACGCCAAGATCGCCGCCGCCGTAACCGCGGACCTGCCCGCGCTCGGCCGCGCCGGTCCGGGCACCCGGCTTCGCTTCGAGGTGGTGAGCGCGGCCGAGGGGGCGGCGGCCGCGCGCAAGGCTAAGGCCGCGCTCGAAAAGCGCCTTGGCCGCATCGCGGACGTCACCGACACGCATCTCGACATGGCCGCGCTCTACAACGAGAACCTGATCACCGGTCAGGTGGAGGACGGCCCCGGCGACAGCTGATCGGGCGCCGGCGCCTAGGCTTCCTCGGGCCCCTCCGAAAGCCAGACCAGCACGCGCGAATCCGCGTCGAGCCCCAGTGCCGTGCGTGCCTGGCCCACATGGCGGAGCGCCGTGACCCCCGCAGCGCCCGAGGGCGTGGTCTCGATCCCCTCGCCGCTGAGCCAGGCCACCGTCTCAGCCGCCGCGCGCTCCCCGACGGTCACGAAGTCGTCCGCCTCCCGCGCAAGGCAGGCGAGGGCGAGATGCGAGGGCTCCTTGCAGTCGAGCCGGCCCATGGCGCTCTCCGGCCCCTCGACGCGACGGGGAAAGCCGGCGCGCACACTCTCGATGAGGCAGGGTGCGGCCTCCGGCTCTACCACCACAATGCGCGGCCCGGCCCCCCATGCGCGCCGCAGATGGGCCGCGACCGCCGCAGCAAGCCCACCGACGCCGGCCTGCAGGAAGACATGCGTGGGCGGAGACGGCATCTCTGCCACCGCCTCGGCTGCCGTGATCAGATAGCCCTCCATCACCGCCGCGGCGGGTGCCGTGTAGCCGGGCCAGCTCGAATCCGAGAGGAGCTCCCAGCCCTCGGCGACGGCAAGCCGACGCGCCTCCACCATCGCCTCGTCATAGACCGCGCCGTGCCGGATGACCCGGGCCCCCTTGGCGCGCAACCGCCCGGCGAATGCCTCCGGCACCGTATCCGCGAGGAGCACCACCGCCGCCGCGCCGAAGAGCCTGGCACCGGCCGCCATCGAGAGCCCGTGATTGCCCGCCGAGGCGCAGACATAGGTGACGCCCGAAAGCGCCGTCGCATGCTCGGCCGCGCCGGCGGCCACCCTGTCGGCAGCTGCGCGCGCGATGGCATGGGCGGCCCCCAGCGCCTTGAAGCTGCCGAGCCCGCAGCGCCCCCGCTCGTCCTTCGCATGGAGCGTCGCGAGACCCAGCGGTGCCGCAAGGGTCGGCAGGGCGAGTAGCGGGCTCGCCCCCGCCTTCGGGCACTGCGCAAAGAGCGCACGTGCTGCCGCCGGATCCGCCAGCACCTCGCCCTCGGCAAGATGCGGCCCGGGCGGCAGGCCACGACGGCGGTGGGGATTGGGCAGATGGTCCATGACGGGCGCTCGTTGCAGGAGTTGGGCGATCTCGGGGTTGGCAATCTCGGGCTGGGCACCCTCGCATGCCGGACGTGGGATCGCCAGCACGCGACCCGCCATCCCGCCCGCCGCCGCGCTCGCCCCAGTGCCCCGTGCCGATCCGGCGGATCTGCGGTCCGCCCTCGCCAGGCTGGATCCGGCGATCCATGGCGGCAGGCATCGGGACCATGCCCACCGGATCGTCCACGCGTCCCGGGCGATGCAGCGGTTCCGTGAGGTCGGCAGACGCTCTAACGTCGGCCCATCCCCCCGTTGCCGGAGCGCCCCCATGAACCTCATACCCCGCCTCGCCGCCCGCGCCGATGCTGGCCATCCCGTCCGCGCCGGACTGATCGGCGCTGGCAAGTTCGGCTCGATGTTCCTCGCGCAGGTTCCCACGATCCCCGGCCTCCAGGTCGCCGCCATCGCCGATCTCGACCCGGACCGCGCCCGCGGCGCCTGCGCTGCCGTCGGCTGGAGCGCGGAGCGCATCGCCGCCACGGCCTTCCTCGAGGACGGTCGCGCCCTCGCCGCGCGGGACGATGTGGAGGTGGTGATCGAGGCCACGGGCAACCCGCGGGCCGGCATCGCCCATGCCCGCGCCGCCATCGCCGCAGGCCGCCACGTCGTTATGGTCAACGTCGAGGCGGATGTGCTGGCCGGCCCCGTCCTCGCGGCCGAGGCGCGCAGCGCCGGGACCGTCTACTCGATGGCGTATGGCGACCAGCCCGCCCTCGTCGCCGAGATGGTCGACTGGGCGCGCGCTGCAGGCTTCCGCGTGGCGGCCGCCGGCAAGGGCACGAAGTACCTGCCCGCCTACCACGCCGTCACCCCCGACGACGTCTGGTCGCATTACGGCCTGACGCCCGAAGAGGCCGCTGCCGCGGGCATGAACCCCCAGATGTTCAACTCCTTCCTCGATGGCACCAAGAGCGCGATCGAGATGGCCGCCATCGCCAATGCCTGCGGGCTCGGCGTACCGCGAGACGGCCTCCGCTTCCCGCCTTCGGGCGTTGATGACCTTGCCTACGTGCTCCGCACCGAGGCGCTCGGCGGCCGGCTCGAGGAGCACGAAGACGGCCTCGTCGAGGTCGTCTCCTCCGTCGAGCGCGACGGCCGGCCCGTCTTTCGTGATCTTCGCTGGGGTGTCTACGTGGTGCTCGAGGCGCCGTCGAACTACGCGGCGGCCTGCTTCCGGCAGTACGGCCTGCCGACCGACAGCACCGGCCGCTTCGCCGCGATGTACAAGCCCTTCCACCTCATCGGCCTCGAGCTCTCCATCTCCGTTCTCAACGCCGCTCTACGCGCCGAACCGACCGGGCAGTCGCGCGAGATGCGCGGCACCGTCGGGGCAGTGGCGAAGCGCGATCTGACCGAGGGCGAGACGCTGGATGGCGAGGGCGGCTACACGGTCTGGGGCAAGCTCATGCCCGCAGCCCTCCCGGCCGCGCAGGATACCGTGCCCATCGGCCTTGCCCATGGCGTCACGCTCATCCGTCCCGTGGCCGCAGGCACGCCCATCCGCTTTGCCGATCTGGCCCCGCTTACGGATAACGACGAGGCGCTGGCCCTCTACCGCCAGGCGATGGCGATGGCCGGCTGAAGGGGGGCGCCGCGCCGGCCCGCCCCTATTCGCCAAGGCGCGCGCGATACCACCGCGCGATGAGCGCCCGCTCCGCCTCCTCCATATACGTGACATTGCCCGGCGGCATGGCGCGTGTATGGGCGGCCTGCAGATAGATCGCCCGTGCCTCGCGCAGGATGTCCGCCCGGCTCTCCAGAACGACGCCCTTCGGCGCCCGTGCCACCCCGTCCCAATAGGGTTCGGCCGCATGACACATGCTGCATCGCCCCAGCACCGCAGCCTCTACCGCCTCGATCTCGGCGGGACCGGCGGCCGCGGCCGCCTCGGCCGGCACCCGGGGCACGAGGGAAAGAGCGGCGATGAGCGCGAAGAGCCCCGCCGTTGCCCCCCATGTCCACCAGAGCCGCGCGCCCGTCGCATGCAGCGTGTTGAAGAAGTGCCGGATCGTCACGCCCATCAGAAAGACCAGCGCCGCAATCGCCCAGTTCCATTCGCTCCCGAAGGCCAGCGTGTAATGGTTCGAGAGCATGAGGAAGAGAACCGGCAGCGTCAGATAGTTGTTGTGAAGCGAGCGCTGCTTGGCCTGGGCGCCGAGATGCGCCGCCGGCTCCCGCCCTGCCTTGAGGTCCGCTACCACCACCTTCTGGTTCGGAATGATGATGAAAAAGACGTTTGCCGACATGATGGTAGCGGTGAAGGCACCGAGATGGAGGAGCGCCGCCCGGCCCGAGAAGACCTGCGTATACCCCCAGCTCATCGCAACCAGCACGCCGAAGAGCACGAGCATCAGTCGTGTCTGATCCGTGCCGAGCGGGCTCTTGCAGAGCCTGTCATAGAGCAGCCAGCCGAGCCCCAGCGACGCCAACGAGATCAGCACGGCGACTTCCGACGAGACGTCGAGAACCTCACGATCGACCAGGTAGAGCGCCGCGCTCGCATAATACATCACCGCCAGAAGCGCGAAGCCGGAGAGCCAGGTCGAGTAAGCCTCCCATTTGAACCAGGTCAGCCTGTCGGGCAGCGCGTCGGGCGCGACCATATACTTCCGGATATGATAGAAGCCCCCGCCATGAACTTGCCAGGCCTCGCCGCCCACGCCCTGTGGCAGAGGCCCCTCGCGGCGAAGGCCGAGGTCGAGTGCGATGAAGTAGAATGAGGAGCCGATCCAGGCGATGCCTGTGATCACATGAAGCCAGCGGACGGCGAAGGACAGCCAGTCCCAGAGGAGCGTCAGCGTCAGCGGGTCCACGCCAGACGCTCCCCGCGCAGAACGTCTTCCGCGCTACCGACAGCCAGTGGCTCCTCACCGACCGTGCGTCGCGCGGAGGCTGCGCCCATGGCCGCCATGATCTCCGCAGCTGTGTGGAGGGCGATCACTTCCGGCCGCTTGTCTCCGAGGCCCGCCGCGCCGATGGGGCATGTGAGTCCCGCCGCCGTGACCTGCTCCTCCCGCGCCAGTTGCCGCTCGAGGCGCGCGCGCTTGGTGACCGATCCGACCAGGCCGACATAGGCGGCGTCCTCGCGTCCAAGCGCCTCAGATACAATGAGAAAATCGAGGCCGTGATCATGGGTCATGACGGCGAAGCCGCTGCCGGCCGACGCTGCGCGAACCACGCCCTCCGGCATCGCCGAGAGCACCTGCTCGACACCCGGCGGCGCTGCTTCAAGATGGTTCAGCCGTGTGTCGACGAGGCTGACCGCCAGGGGCAGTGGCGCGAGCGCCCGGGCGAGCGCCATGCCTGTATGCCCCGCACCGAAGACATAGACCGCCGGGCGCGCCGCCGCCGCCTCGGCGAGCCTGGCGCGAAGGGCGCGGCGCCCCGCGCCGTCGAGCAGCGAGAGCCGCACCCGCACATGCCCGCCACAGCACTGGCCGAGCGCGGGGCCGAGCGGGAGTGCGATCACACCCGCGCTGTCGGCGCCGTCGAGAAGCGTCCTCGCCCGCGCCGTCACCTCCCATTCCAACCGCCCGCCGCCGATTGTGCCGGCCGTGGCCGCAGCGCTCACCAGCAGCCAGGCGCCGGGATCGCGCGGGGAGGAACCCTCGGCCGAGACGACCTCCGCAAGTGCGAGCGGAACGCCGCTGGCGAGGAGGCTTTCGGGGGTCATGGCGTGCCCTCCGCGCGGAGGCGTTCGACAGCCATCAGGATACGCTCCGGCGTTGCCGGCGTGTCGAGACGCGGACATGTCTTGTAGTCAGCGACACTTGAGACCGCCATGGATAGCGCTTCGAGAACGGAGATCGCGAGCATGAAGGGAGGCTCGCCCACAGCCTTCGAGCGCTTGATCGTACGCTTCGCGTTCTCCGACCATTCGGCCATTCGGACCCGGAAATCGCGGGGAATGTCGGAGGCCAGCGGGATCTTGTAGGTGGAGGGAGCGTGCGTCGCCAACCGGCCCTCATCGTCCCAGATAAGCTCCTCGGTGGTCAGCCAGCCCATGCCCTGGACGAAACCGCCCTCGATCTGGCCCCGATCGATGGCCGGGTTCAGGGAGCGGCCGACATCGTGCAGGATGTCGACGCGGTCGACCGAGTATTCGCCGGTCAATGTATCGATGCTGACCTCCGAGCAGGCGGCGCCATAAGCGAAATAGTAGAAGGGCTGCCCACGCCCCGCGGCCCGATCCCAGTGGATCTCGGGCGTCTTGTAGAATCCCGTGGCGGAGAGCTGGACGCGGGCCATGTAGGCGTCGGAGACCACGGTGGTCCATGCTACGGGACCACCGGCAGCGATGATGGCATCGTCCTCGAAGGCCATTTGGCCACCTTCTGCCGGGGCGCCGTATTTCTCGGCGGCAAAGGCGAGGAGGCGGGCCTTCAGCGTCTCCGCCGCGTCGAGGGCGGCCATTGCATTGAGATCCGCGCCGGAGGAGGCGGCGGTGGCGGAGGTGTTGGGCACCTTGTCCGTCGCGGTCGCGGTGATGGCGATGCGCTCGACCGGCACGCCGAAGGCCTCGGCCAGGACCTGTGCGACCTTGGTGTTGAGACCCTGGCCCATCTCGGTGCCGCCATGGTTCAGATGGATCGAGCCGTCCCGGTAGATATGCACCAGCGCGCCGGCCTGATTATACCAGGTCGCCGTGAAGCTGATGCCGAACTTCACGGGCGTGAGCGCGATGCCGCGGCGCAGGATCGGGCCTGTTCGGTTCGCGTCGACGATGGCGCGGCGGCGGGCCTGGTAGTCGGCGCTCGCCTCGAGCTCGTCCACGAGACGGGGGACGATGTTGTCCTCGACGCGCTGGTGGTAGGGCGTGACGTCCCGGCCCGGGCCGCCGTAGAAATTGGCGCGGCGTATCTCGAGCGGGTCGCGGCCAAGCGCATAGGCGACCTCCTCGATCACACGCTCTCCCGCCAGCATGCCCTGCGGGCCGCCGAAGCCGCGGAAGGCGGTGTTGGACACGGTGTTGGTGCGCAGCGGCTGCGAGCGGAGACGGACATCCTCGTAGTAGTAGCAGTTGTCCGCATGGAATAGCGCGCGGTCGGTGACGGGGCCCGAAAGGTCCGCCGAAAAGCCGCAGCGGGCGGCGAGCGTCATGTCGAGCGCGGCGATGCGGCCCGAGGGCCGGTAGCCGACACGGTAGCGCGCCCGGAAGTCGTGCCGCTTGCCGGTCGCGATCATGTCATCGTCCCGGTCCGGGCGGAGCTTGACCGGCCGGCCCGTGGCGCGGGCGGCAAGCGCCGCGACACAGGCGAAGAGGTTGGATTGCGTCTCCTTGCCGCCGAAGGCACCGCCCATGCGCCGCACCTTCACCGTGACCATGGCGGAGGGCAGGCCGAGCGCGTGGGCGACCATGTGCTGCACTTCCGACGGATGCTGGGTGCTGGACCAGACCTCCATGGCGCCGTCCTCGCCGGGGATCGCCATCGCGACATGGCCTTCGAGATAGAAGTGATCCTGCCCGCCGATGGTCATGGCGCCGTCGAGGGTGAGGGGAGCCTCCGCGAGCCCGGCCGCCACATCGCCGCGCGCAAGCGTCAGCGGCTCGGTGACGAGATCGCCGCCGGAGCGCTCCGCTCGGTCGATATCGAGAACGGGTTCTGCGCGCTCGATATCGACCGAGCCGCGGCGGGCGGCGCGCCGTGCGGCATCGCGGGTCTCGGCGACGACGGCAAAGAGCGGCTGGCCGCGAAAGCCGATGCGTTCGGCGGGAAAGATCGGGTCGTCGCCCTTGCCCGTGGGGCTGATGTCGTTATGCGCGAGATCCGCGGCGGTCAGCGTGGTAACGACGCCCGGGGCCGCCCTCACGGCCGCGAGGTCGAGGTTCCGGAGCCTGCCGGCGGCAGCATCGGAGAGACCGAGACAGGCGTGGAGGAGGCCCTGCTGCTCGGGCATGTCATCGAGATAGACGGCGCGGCCGGTGACGTGCTTCTCCGCGCTCTCATGCGCGCGGGCCTCGCCGGCCGGCCTCGGCTCGCGCTCATCCCGCGGCATGGGCCTCGAGCCTCGCGACTTCGCCCGCCGTTTCGGCCCAGGCGCGGATGACCAGGTTGCGCGCGACGGCAGCGCGGTAACCGGCAGAGGCGCGGGCATCCGAGATCGGCGCGAAATCCTCCGCAAGCGGCCCGGCGGCGGCGCTCGCGGTCTCGAGGGTCCAAGGCCGGCCGGGGAGCCATGCCTCGAGCGCGGTGGCGCGGCCGGGCGTGGCGGCCATGCCGCCGAAGGCAATGCTGGCCTCGGCAACGCGCCCCTCCGCAAGGCGAAGGACGAAGGCGGCGGAAAGGGAGGAGATATCCTCGTCCCGCCGCTTCGAGATCTTGGAGACCGTATGGATCCTGTCGGGTGCGGGATCGGGGAGGTGGATGCTCTCGATGAACTCAGCCGGACGCAGCGCGGTCTTCCTGTAGCCGGTGATGAAGCTCTCGACCGGCAGGCGGCGCCGGCCCTCAGCCGAACGGAGGGTGACGGTCGCGCCGAGCACCATCAGGGGCGGCGGCGTGTCCCCGATGGGCGAGGCCGTCGCGAGATTGCCGCCGATGGTGCCGGCAGCGCGGATCTGCGGCCCGCCGATGCGGCGCCAATAGGCCGAGAGCCAGGGATGGCGCGCATCGATCCAGGGCAGGAGTGCGGCGTAGCTGGCCGCGGCGCCGACGCAGAGGCCCCCGTCCTCCGGCGTGATGGCGGCGAGGCGCGGCAGATGGCCTATGAAGACGGCGGGGGAGATCTCGCGGAAATCCTTGGCGGTCCAGACGCCGATATCCGTGGCCCCCGAGACGATGGTGACGCCGGGCCGCTCGGCAAGGACGGCCGCGAGATCGTCCTCATCCGCCGGCAGGATGGCGGTGCCGTCCGCGCCTTCGACGGTGAGACGACCTGCCGCCATGCTGCGGAGGCGGCGCGCGGTCTCCTCGGCGCGCGCGGTGAGTGGATCGGCCTCCTGCCCGCCTTCGGCGAGGGCACGGGCGGCGGCTTCGAGGATCGGCGCATAGCCGGTACAGCGGCAGAGATTGCCCTGGAGGGTGGTCTCGAGCGCCGCGCGATCCTGCCCGCCACCCTCGCGCCAATGGGCGTAGAGCGCCATCACAATGCCGGGGGTGCAGAAGCCGCACTGGCTGCCATGGCATGCGACCATCGCGTTCTGCACGGGGTGAAGGCTACCGCCCGCCGCCAGCGCCTCGACCGTCACCACATGGCAGGCATGGAGGGAGGGGAGGAGGCGGATGCAGGCATTGGCAGGCTCGTAACGCATCGCTCCGCTCGTGCCGTCGCCCGCACCGTCCTCGCCAGACGGTCGTCCGACCAGAACGGTGCAGGCGCCGCAATCCCCCTCCGCACATCCCTCCTTAGTGCCGCAGAGCCGTTCGGCGAGCCGGAGATGGTCGAGCAGCGTGGCATGCGGCGCCGGCCCCTCCAGTGCGACCTCCCGGTCGTTGAGAAGAAAGCGGAGCATCAGGAGCCCCGATAGGTGCTGTAGCCATGGGCCGAGAGAAGGAGGGGCACATGGTAGTGCGTCTCTTCCGCCATCGCGAAGCGGATCGGCACGTCGTCGAGAAAGGGCGGGTCGGCGACGGGCGCGCCGGCCTCCGCCAGCCAGGCGCCGGCTTCGAACACGATCTCGTAGGCGCCGGGAACGAACTCGCCACCTTCGAGGAGCGGCGCGTCAGTGCGCCCGTCGGCATTGGTCTCGGTGCGCAGGATGCATTCCGCCTCGCCATCCGCATCGAAGCGCCAGAGCGAGAGAGCGAGACCCGCCGCGGGGCGCCCGCGCGTCATGTCGAGCACATGGGTGGTGAGCCGGCCCTTGCCGTTTTCCGACGCCATTCAGCGCTCCCTGGACAGAAGAGCGGCACTGCGCAACGCTGCAGCACCCGCCCTGCCCCATCACGATGCATTACCGCTTGCTTTGGCGGCAAGGGTTTTCCGAGACTGGGACGAGCCGCCCAGCATCCGGAGCCCCCATGCCCTATCCGCGCGACCTTCTCGGCCATGGGCCCACACCGCCGGACCCGGCCTGGCCCGGCGGTGCGCGGCTGGCGCTGCAGGTGGTGCTCAATTTCGAGGAGGGGGGCGAGCGGTGCCTGCTGCATGGCGACGGGGAGAGCGAGGCTTTCCTCTCGGAGATGCCGGGGGCGACACCCCTGCACGGGCAGCGGCACTGGAACATGGAGACGGTCTACGACTATGGCGCGCGCGTCGGCTTCTGGCGGCTCCATCGCATCCTGACCGAGCGCGACGTGCCGGTGACCGTCTTTGCCGTGACCTCGGCCATCGCGCGGGCGCCGGCGCAGGTGGCCGCGATGCAGGACGCGGGCTGGGAGATCGCCTGTCACGGGATGCGCTGGATCGATTATGGCGGGCATGGGCGCGAGGCGGAGAAGGCGGAGATGCTGGAGGCCGTGCGGCTCCACACCGCCGTGACGGGCGCGCCGCCGCGGGGCTGGTATACCGGGCGCTGTTCGGTGAGCACGGTCGATCTTGTCGCCGAGATCGGCGCGGAGATCGGCGCCTTCGCCTATGCGGCGGACAGCTATGCCGACGAACTACCCTACTGGCATCCGACGCCCGCGGGCCCGCAGCTGGTGGTGCCCTACACGCTCGATGCAAACGACATGCGCTTCAGCATCTCGCCCGGCTTCAACGAGCCCGCCGAGTTCGAAGCCTATCTCAGGGGCACCTTCGACCGGCTCTGGCAGGAGGGCGGCGAGGGTCGGCCCGCGATCATGAATGTCGGCCTCCATTGCCGGCTGGCCGGGCGACCCGGGCGGGCGGCTGCGCTGGCGCGGTTTCTCGACCATGTGGCCGCCCATGAGGGCGTGTGGATGGCAACGCGGCTCGAGATCGCCGAGCACTGGGCGCGGCTGCATCCCCCGCCGGCGGGCGGGCCGCGTCCCTCCACGATGGAACGCGACGCGTTCCTCGCGGCCTATGGCGGGGTCTTCGAGCATTCGCCCTGGATCGCGGAGGAGGCCTGGGATTTCGGCATCGGGCCGGCGATGGACACGGCCGAGGGGCTGCATGCGGCGCTTCGCACCCGCTTCCGGCTGGCCGACCCGGCGCGGCGGCGGGCCGTGCTGAACGCACACCCCGATCTCGCGGGCAAGCTCGCGGCGGCGCGGCAGCTCACCCCCGAGAGCGCGGCGGAGCAGGCGGGTGCGGGGCTCGATGCGCTGACGGAGGCGGAGCGGGAGCGGTTCACGGCGCTCAACACGGCCTATCGCGACCGCTTCGCCCACCCCTTCATCATGGCCGTCAAGGGACGCTCGAAGGCGGACATCCTGGCGGCCTTCGAAGCGCGTCTCGGCAACGATGCGGCGGCGGAGTTCGACACGGCCTGCCGCGAGGTCGAGAAGATCGCGCGCCTGCGGCTCGAGGAGATGCTGGGACGATGACCGATGCGCCGAAGCCGCCCTCCCTTTTCGCCGCGCCGGCCATCGCGCCGGGGCCGCGCTATGCGGGGCCCGCCGGCGGGTTGCCGGGTCAGGCGGCGCTCCATACCGGGCGTGCGGTCTTTACCGAGGCCTATGCGATCATCCCCCGTGGGGTGATGCGGGACATCGTGACGAGCCGGCTGCCGGGCTGGGAGGGGACGCGCGCCTGGATCCTTGCCCGGCCGATGACGGGCTTTGCCGAGACCTTCGCGCAGCTCATCGTCGAGGTCGCCGCGGGCGGGGGATCGGCAGCGCCGGAGCCGGAGGCGCATGGCCAAGCGGCGCTCTTCGTCACGGAAGGCACGGTGACGGTGAACGTGCACGGGCGGCACGAGCGGCTCGGCCCCGGCGGCTTTGCCTATGTCCCGCCCTGGACGCTCTGGAGTCTGAAGAACGAGGGCAGCGAGAAGGCGGTCTTCCACTGGATCAGGAAGCGCTGGCTGCCGGCAGACGGGCTGTCCCCGCCCGACTTTTTCGTCGCGGACGAGGCCGGCATTCCGCCGACGCCCATGCCCGGGACCGATCGCTGGATGACGACGCGCTTCATGGACCCGGACGATCTGCGCCACGACATGGCAGTCACCGTCGTCACCTTCGAGCCGGGGGGGACCATCCCCTTCGAGGAGACGCATGTGATGGAGCACGGGCTCTACGTGCTCGAGGGCAAGGCGGTGTACCGGCTGAACCGGGACTGGGTGGAGGTGGAGGCGGGGGACTTCATGTGGCTCCGCGCCTTCTGCCCGCAGGCCTGCTACGCGGGCGGACCGGGGCGCTTTCGCTACCTTCTCTACAAGGACGTGAACCGACACCCCGCGCTCGATGTCGGGGGGCTGCGGTGAGCACGATCGTGGCGCGGCCGCTCGAGCCTGCCGGCTTCGCGCCCTTCGGCGACGTGCTGCGGGCGGAAGATGCGCCTCTGATGATCAACGAGGGGCGCTGCGAACGGCATGACGACCTGGCGCGGCTCGCCTTTCTTGGGGCGGGGCGGGCGCGTATCTCGCTCTTCCGCTCCGAGCCGGTGACGCTGCCCTACGCGCTGACGTTGATGGAGCGCCACCCCGACGGCAGCCAGGCCTTTCTGCCCGCGGGGTCGGATCCATGGCTCGTCACCGTCGCGCCGGACGAGGGCGGACGGCCGGGAGCGCCGCTGGCCTTCCTCGCGGCGCCGGGGGTAGGGGTGAACCTGCTGGCTGGCACGTGGCACGGGGCGCTGACCCCGCTCGACAGACCCGCCGATTTCTGGGTGGTGGACCGGGCCGGGCCGGGGCGGAACCTCGAGGAGCATGTGCTGGCCGAGCCCGTGACGGTCGTCGCGGAGGACGGCTGATGGCGAGCCTGCTGGTGCGCGGCGCGGATGTGCTGGTCACGATGGACGACGCGCGCCGTGAGATCGCGGGCGGCTGGCTCCGCGCGGAGGACGGCGTGGTGGTCGCCGTGGGCGGGCCCGGCGACCCCGAGGAGCGCGCGGCAGCGGATGCGGTGACGGAGGCGGCCGGCTGCGTCGTGACGCCGGGGCTCGTCAACACGCATCACCACCTCTTCCAGTCGCTGGTCCGCGCCGTGCCGGGCGGGCAGGACGCGCTCCTTTTCGGCTGGCTGAAGTCGCTCTACCCGATCTTTGCCAGAATGGGGCCGGAGGACATCCAGGCGGCCGTGACGCTGGGCCTCGCGGAGCTGGCGCTCTCGGGCTGCACCTGCGCGGCGGACCATCAGTATATCTTCCCCAACGGCGCGCAGCTCGACCACTCGATCGAGGCGGCGGGTCGCGTCGGCATCCGCTTTCACGCGACGCGCGGGGCGATGAGCATCGGGGAGAGCGCGGGCGGCCTGCCGCCGGATTTCCTGACGGAGCGCGAGCCCGCGATCCTGGCCGACATGGAGCGGGTGGTGGATGCGTTTCACGACCCCTCCCCCGGGGCGATGGTGCGGGTGGGTCTGGCACCCTGCTCCCCCTTCACGGTCAGCACCGGGCTGATGCGCGACGCCGCGGTGATGGCGCGGGCGAAGGGCGTGATGCTGCACACCCATCTCGCGGAGAACGATGAGGACGTCGAATACTCGCTGGAGCACTACGGCTGCCGGCCGGGGCAGTATGCCGAGGAACTGGGCTGGACCGGCGAGGATGTGTGGCATGCCCACTGCGTGAAGCTCGATGCCGGCGAGATCGACCTCTTCGCGCGGACGGGCACCGGGATCGCGCATTGCCCGTCATCGAACTGCCGCCTCGGCTCCGGCATCGCGCCCCTCCGCGCGCTGGTGGATGCGCGGGTGAAGCTGGGGCTGGGTGTGGACGGATCGGCCTCGAACGACGCGGCGCATCTGCTGCTCGAGGCGCGGCAGGCGATGCTGCTGCAACGCGTCGCGAACGGCGCCGACGCCTTCGGCGCGCGGGAGGCGCTCGAGATCGCGACGCGCGGCGGCGCGGCGGTGCTGGGCCGCGACGATCTGGGCAGCCTCGCGCCCGGCAAACGCGCTGACTTCGCGCTCTGGGACATGAGCGGCCTGCCGGCTGCCGGGCTCTGGGATCCGGTGGCGGGCCTCGTCCTCTCCGGCCCCTTCGCGCCCAAGGCGCTTTATGTGGAGGGACGGCCGGTTGTGACTGACGGGCGGCTCGCACTTCTCGAGGAACGCGTCGTCGCGGAGCGCCTGCGTGCCCGCGCGGCAGGGCTGGCCGGCGCGTAGGCCCGCTGCCCGTTCCCGGCGCGGGTCCTGCCCCGCGGGTTCCGTATGCCCGCGTCCGGGCGTGGGAGCCGCTATGCGGAAACGGCGCCCTGCGCGTCCTGCGCCGCTGGCGCGCTTCCGTCCCCGACATGGGCGCGCAGAAGCATCAGGCCGACGGGCGCGAGCAGCAGGTAGCATACCGCGCCGATGGCGAAGCTGGTGTTGATGGAGAGATAGGTGCCGACGGCGACGGCGAGGCCCGAGGCGAGTACCCCCGCGGCGCCGTTGACGGCCCAGAACCACGGCGTGGGTCGCGTGTCGATGCGGGAGACGAGGCGCATGCCGGTCGGGAAACCGAAGCCGAGGAGGAGCCCGGCCGGCAGGATGACGATAAGCGCCACCAGGCAGCGGACCGCAATGCCGGCCGTGTCGAGCAGCCCGGTGAGCGCGGGCAGCCAGAGCGGCATCAGGAGAAGCCAGGCCCCCGTCAGCGCGGACCAGCCGGCGAGCCGTGCCGGACGGTCAAGCGGAAACCGCTCCGACAGCGCGCTGCCGAGACCGGTGGAGAGAATGATGCCCGCAAGCGCGACCGCGAGCCCGTAGACCGGATGGCCGAGGAAGATCGAGAGCCGCTGCATGAGCGCGATCTCGATGAACATGAAGCCGAGCCCGATCGAGAGGAAAAAGGCGGTGCCGCCGAAGGCGAGCTTCGGGCCGATCCGGCGCACGGCGGAGATCGACGGCAGGATGGCGGTCAGCACCACCGCGACGACGGAGAGGAGGATGATCGTGGCGAGGAAGATCGTGGCCACCAGGTTGCCGCTGGCGATACCCCTCTTCGCGAGGATTTCCCGCGCATCGACGAGGGACGAGAGCTTGAGCTGGTTGAAGAAGAAGGGCTCGCTGTCGGTCGGCGGGGCGAAGTTGAGCGGCGCGTCGGCAACGAAGTCGTGGAGGTCCTGGATGGTCTTCGCCTCGCGCACCAGCGACATGATCGGGTCGGAAGGCGGGAATTCGGGCGCGTAGAGCACCTCGAAGCCGATGCGTTCCGCCGCACGCATCATGCCGTCGAGCTGCTCTTCGCTGAGCGGGTCGCGGCCGACGATGATGGTGGACAGCCGCTCCGAGCGGAAGAGGGCGATGTGCCTGTCCGGCTCCTCCGCGCCGAGCGCGAGCAAGGTGGCCTTGGCGAGCGATACGGTGCGGCCCGTCTCCCCGAGGTTTTCCGGCGAGAACCAGCGGGAGACGGTGAAGATGCCGCCCGGAGAAAGGCTCTCGAGAAAGTGGGACCAGCCCTCGATGGTATAGAGGCCGTTCTCCGTCAGCGAGAAGGCGCCGACGCCGGTGGCGGCCCAGGTATCGATGAGGCTCATCTGGATGAAGTCGAAGCGTTCGTCGGTGCTCGCAAACCAGGCGCGCGCTTCGTCGACGACAAGGGCGACGCCCTCGATCTCCGCCACCTGGCTGAAGTCGCGGAACTCGTTCTCGAGCAGGTCGATGAAGATCGGATTGATCTCGACGCCCGTGATCTCCTCGAAGCCGAAATGGTGCGCCGCCAGAACGTCGCGCCCGCCGCCGACGCCGATGACCGCCGCACGGCCGCTGTTGCCCGCGAAGTAGCCGATATTGGTGAGGTCGAGCTCCATGAAGGAGAGATCGGTCTTCCCGGCTTCGAAGGCGTAGAGCGAGGTGGACGCGTCCCCGTCCATCCGCATGTCCCGGATCAGCAGACCGGGCAGCTCCTCCCGCGAGAGACCCGGCGGACCGGCCTGGAGCGGGGCGGACGTGAAGATCGGGAACGAGATGTCGACACGGGAGAAGGAGTTCCAGCGGATGTCGGCGATCCGGTCGGCGCCGTAGAGCACGTCCTTCTGCATGAAGATGCGCAGTCCGTTGGGAAAGACGGTGGCGTTGGCCAACGAGAGCGCCAGCGAGAAGAGGAGGACCCCGGGCGCGACGATGCCGAGCCTGAGCGGCAGGGCGACGCGCGTCTCGCTTGCGGGCACGGCGTCATCGGCCAGGCCGTATCGGAAGAGGATACCCGCAAGAGCGGATAGCGCCGCGAGGAACATGACTGCCGAGACGCCGTCCATCACCGCGGTGAGCGCGAGGATGAAGAAACAGCCCGCCGCCGCCCCGACCAGATCGAACGCATAGACCTTGCCGATCGGCAAGCGCGTGCCCGTGAGCGCGAGGGCGATGATCACGCCGGCCGCCACATAGGGCAGCGCCAGGATGGGTATCAGCTTGGCCCAGACCAGAAGAAAGAATGCAGGTGATGAGAGATTGATCGTGATGATACTGGAGATGAACATTATCAGGCTGATCAGTATCAAGATCGAAAGGATCACCGATAGCGCACACAGGAGGTCGTTGAAATTATAGCGTTGCAGCTTCTCTCTGAAGAAATAGACGAGGAGAGCGCCGAGCGTCATGCCGATCATCGCCATACTGATGGCGAAGAATGCAAGCGAATAGAAAGCAGAGACCGACAAAATCCGAGTATGCAGTATCTGCAGCGCAAGGACGACACCGGCTACAAGGGCGAGGCCGATGTAGAAGCCTGCATTCTTGCCACGAGCGCGCGCCCGCATAGTGGATCCTCATCGCTGTTCGACAGCTACCGCTAGAAGAAGATCATCGCGACATCGTGGCGTATGTATAGAACTGGTTCGATGCAAAATCCCAGTCCGGATCGTCCCAGGCGATCATCTTTCCCGGGTTGAGCAGCCCCTTGGGATCGCACTCGCGCTTGAAGGCGAGCTGGAGAGGATCGGTCTCCTTCATGCCGCCCTCCTCCAGCGTGTAGCGGTGGGGATTGAAGATCGGGCAGCCGTTCTCCTCATGCAGCCGGATGATCTCTTCCAGCCGCTCCTCGGTGGTGAAGCGGACGAGCGGGAGCCCCGAGAGCTGGAGGCCGCCGTCGAAGCGGGTAATCTCGGTGTGTATGGGCACCTCGTCACCGAACATCGCGTGCATCTTCGCCATCGAGGCCAGCGGGTCCTCGCCCATATAGGCGGTCTGCAGATACGTGACCTCCGGATCGACGCGGAGGGCGCGGAGCGTGGTGTGGTTCCAGCCGAGCTCGTAGGCGGGCGGCAGGCCCTCGCTGTCGTCCCGCGCGGCGTCGTAGAGCACCTCGGCGCCGGGCCAGCGGGCAGCGATTGTGCGCAGGCCCGCATGGCTCTGCGGCGCGACCATGGCGATCAGGACGGATCTGCCCTCGGGCAGGTACTTCGCGTGGCGGCGGAAGTATCGGGACGGCACGGGGTCGGCGACGGTGCAGAGCTGCTTCAGGAGGATCGCATCCTCGTTCGCAAGCTGCATCGCGCGGCGGGTCGCCTCCACCACGTCGTCGAAGCCGACGATGACGTCGATCCAGTCATAGGCCGGGGCGAGCGGCATCCCGACCTCGACGATGGCGCCGTTGACCCCGTAGGCGTGGTTCGCCTTCTGGATCTCGTCGCCCGTGAGCGTGAGGATACGCGGCTCGGCCTCGCAGGTCACGATCTTGAGGCTCAGAATGTTGCCCGTGGCGCGGAGGCCGCCCCAGCGGATGGAACCCACCCCGCCCGAGCCGCCGGCGATGAAGCCGCCGAGGGACGCAGTGCCGTGGGTGGAGGGATGGATGCGCAGCTCCTGCCCGCTCTCGGCGCGGGCCTGGCGGTCGAGATCGGCGAGGACGATCCCGCTCTCGGCGAGGATGCGACCGGGGGGGAGCTCTAGGATGCGGTTCATGTGCTTCATGTGGAGCACGATGCCGCCCGCGAGCGGCATGGCCTGACCGTAGTTGCCCGTGCCCGCGCCGCGGGTTGTGACGGGGATGTCATGTGCGAAGGCGGTGCGCATGACCGCCACCACCTCCTCGATGCTTCGAGGCGCCACCACGAAATCGGCGGTGACATCCTCAAGACGCGTCTTCAGGATCGGCGAGTACCAGAAGAAGTCTCGGCTCTTCTGCTTCACGGTCTTGGGGTGGTCGTCGATATCGAGATGGGCGAGGGCGGCCTTGGCGGCGGCCAGCGCCTCGGGCGTCGCTCGGGGCGTGGTCATGGACTGGTCTCCGTCGCTGTCGGCGTCTCCGTGCCCGCGCCGAGGGGCGGATCGAGCCGATCATAGGGCGGCGGGGCGGCATCGATCGGCCGGCCGCCGCGGATGACGATGCGCCCTGCCTGGGGCCTGGCGTTGAGCTCCGTCCAGCCGCGGGCGGCCGGGAAGAGGATGCAGTCCGCCGGTGTGCCGGGTGCGAGGGTGCCCGCATCCATGCCGAGGGCGCGGGCGGGATTGGCGGCGAAGCTCGCCGGCCAGTCGTCGACCGGATGGTCGAGATGCGCGATGCGGGTGGCCTCCCGCATCACCTCGGCCATGTCGAGGTCCCCGTAGGCATAGAAAGGGTCGCGCGTATTGTCGGATGCGAAGGAGACGTTGACCCCCCTGGCCTTGAGCTCATGGACGAGCGTGATGCCGCGGTAGCGGGGCGTGCGGCCGGCGGCCCGGTCCTGCAGGTACATGTTGCACATCGGCAGGCACACGATGTCGAGCCCCGTCTCTGCCACCCGGTCCATCGTCCGGTCGGCCTCCTCCTCGCGCAGGATCGACAGGGAGCAGCAATGGCCGACGAGTACGCGCCCCTCGAAGCCGTTACGGAGCCGCGCCTCGGCGATCTCGAGCAGCGTGTTGCTCTCGGGGTTCAGGCTCTCGTCGGCGTGGAAGTCGGCGTCGAGCCCGCGCTCCGCAGCGAGGCGGAAGAAGCGGTCCAGCCGCTCGGGCATGTCGAGCAACGGATAGGTGACGGCGCCGAGGATGCCGCCGTGCCATGCCACCAGATCGGCGATACGCTCGTAGCCGTCCGACTGCACTTCCTCGAGCGTGGTTAGCGCCGCCGCCTGCAGGGCGATGCGACCGGCCCAGCGCTCGCGCGCCTCGGCGAAGGCGGCCCAGCTCGTCTCGGTCCGATGGTCGCCGCTGTCGAGATGGGTGCGGATGGCGGCGGTGCCGTGGGCGTAGGCGGTCTCGAGCGCGAAGCCCATGCGCGCGGCCACATCCTCACCCGTCCAGCGCGCCGTGCGGTCCCCGCGCACCGCCTCGAGCGCACCCTGAAACGTGCCGTCGAGGTTGGGGCGGCGGCGCCAGATATGCCCCTTGTCGAGATGCGTGTGGCAATCGACGAAGGCGGGCAGCAGCACTGCGCCCTTCATGTCGAGCACCGCCTCATCGCCCCGCGGCTCGGCGAAGCGGCCGTCTCGCATGGCGATGTCGGCAAGCTCGAAGCCATCCGCGTCACCACGTGGCGCCGCGCTATCGCCCGGGCGCGGCGTGTCACGGGCTTGACCCGGGCCTTCCTGGCAGCCTTTCGGAACCAGCACGTTCTCCAGGCGGACGGGGCCCTCGGGCCAGGCGGCGGCGTCCCTCATCGCTCGCGCCTCACCGCGCTTTCATGCCATTTGCGGAGCATGAGGTGCTGGATGAGGGAGGTGACGGCGAAGATCAGGACACCGGTGAGCGCGATCAGAAGGAGGGCCGCGAACATGCGCGGTATGTTGAGCCGGTAGCCTGCCTCGAGGATGCGGAAAGCGAGGCCCGCGCCCGTGCCCGCCGTGCCGGCGACGTATTCCGCGACGATGGCGCCGATGAGGCTGAGGCCCCCCGCAATCTTCAGGCCGGCCAGGAAGTAGGGCATGGCGGCAGGGATCTGGAGGTGGCGCAGCGTCTGCCATTTCGTGGCGCCGTAGATGCGGAAGAGATCGCGCAGATTGTGGTCGGCGGAGTTGAGGCCGAGCGTCGTGTTCGAGAGCACCGGGAAGAAGGCGACGATCCAGGCACAGACCACCAGTGCTACGATCTTGCTGTCGATGTAGATGAGGATCAGCGGCGCGATGGCCACCACGGGCGTCACCTGCAGGATCACGGCATAGGGAAAGAGCGACATCTCGATCCATTTCGAGAGCGAGAAGAGGATCGCGAGGCCGACACCGGCGACGATGGCCGTGGCGAGGGCGAGGCCCGTGACCTTGAGCGTCACGAGGAGCGCGTCGAAGAGGATCGGCCAGTCCTCCGCCAGCGTGGCGGCGACGCGTCCCGGTCCCGGCAGGATGTAGTGCGGGATCTCGTTCACCCGCACGACCATCTCCCAGGCGCCGATGGTGAGTGCGACGACCACGACCGGCAGCGCCCACGCGCCGATGCGTTCCGCACGACGCCGGCGCATGCGCCGGATCTCGTCGAGGTCGATCTGGGGCGTATCTGGGCCGGAGGGGCGGGGCGCCTCGCGGGCGAGGGTCGTGTCGGCCATCAGGGCTCCTCGGATCCGGCGCCCATCTCCATAGCATCGCGGAGAGCGGCGGAGACGGTGCGGCAACGTTCCACATAGTCATGGCTGGTGCGGAAGGCCTCGCCGCGGGGATAGGGCGCATCGTTGGGCATGTCGTGCACCACGCGGCCCGGGCGGGCGGCCATGACGACGATGCGGCTCGAGAGGAACACGCTCTCGAAAACGGAATGGGTGACGAAGACGACCGTGCAGCCGAGGCTCTGCTGGAGCGACAGCACGTCGTCGTTGAGCTTGAAGCGCGTGATCTCGTCGAGTGCCGCGAAGGGCTCGTCCATCAGCAGGAGACGGGGCTTCGTGACCATGGCGCGAGCGATCGAGACGCGCATCTTCATGCCGCCCGAGAGCTCGCGGGGATAGGCGCCCTCGAAGCCCGCGAGGCCGACGGAGGCGATGGCTTCCTCCACCCGTGCCGCGGCAGCCGAGCGGGAGACGCCGCGCAGCCTGAGCGGCAGCCAGACATTGCCGAAGACGGTGGACCAGGGCGCGAGCGTCGGCTCCTGAAACACGACGCCGAGATCCGGCTCCACGCCCGCGCGCCAGCGGATCTGGCCGGTGGTGGGCTGGGCGAGGCCCGCGATGAGGCGGAGGGCGGTGGACTTGCCGCAGCCAGAGGGGCCGAGGAGGGAGACGAAGTCCCCCTCCCCCAGCGCGAGGCTCATGCCCTTGAGCGCCGTCACCTGCCCGCCGAAGACCTTCGAGACGTTGCCGATGGTCAGGAGGGGTGCCGACGGGATCTCGGTGCCGTCCAAGCCGTCACCCGTCGGTGAGCGTCTTCTTGATGTCGAGCCCCACGCCCTTGTTGACGAAGTCGAGCGTGTAGGCAGCCGTATAGTCGAGATCGGGGCCGATCACGCCCGCACCGACCATGATGTCGAAGAACGCCTTGTGGCTCTCGTCGGTCATGGCATTGATGCCGAGCTCGAGTGCCGCGCCGCTGTCGACGATGCCGTACTCCTTCATCGCCTGGATCGAGAAGGCGATCTGCCCGTCCGTCATGTCCGGGTTGTCCTTCTTGATCATTTCGTTGGCCGCGGCGTTGTCGCCGTAGAGATAAGTGTACCAGCCCTTGGCGGTGCCATCGACGAAGCACTGCACGATCTCGGGATTGGCGTCGACGAAGGGCTTCATCATCTCGATCGTGGTCGCGTAGCTCTCGAAGCCATAGTCAGCCAGCAGCCAGACATCGGGCTTCCAGCCGGCGGCCTGCTCGATGGCATAGGGCTCCGAGGTCACGTAGCCCTGCTGGGCCTTGTTCTCGTCCGCGACGAAGGGCGCGGAGTTGAAGGTATAGGGCTCCCGGTTCTCGCGCTTCCAGCCGGCGGTCTCGACGAAGAAGGGGTAGAAGGTCTGAAAGCCCGCATCGCCGGCGAGGATGGTGAGGTCCTGTGCGCCGATCTCCTCGAAGCTCGCCACCCGGCCCGGATGGGTCATGACGACCTGGGGCTCCTTCTGGAAGTTGGCGGCGACGACAACGATCGGGATGCCCTCGTCCATCGCGATGAAGGGCTGCAGCATGTTGCCGCCCATATAGGCGTCGAGCTTGCCGGCGATCATGAGCGCGCGGCCGTTCACCTGCGGACCGCCGGGCTCGATGGTGACGTCGAGCCCGCAGGCGGCATAGGTGCCGTCGGCCACGGACTGGTAGTAGCCGCCATGCTCGGCCTGGGCGACCCAGTTGGTGCCGAACCTGAAGGGCGTCAGATCCTGCGCGCTGGCGAGGCTCGCCACGAGCGTCGCGGGCGCCCCACCCACCGCCCCCGCCCCCCGGATGAACATCCAATAGATATCCCGGGCTTTGCGGCGACCCGAAATGCCGCGGTGGGTGCCAGCGCCGC
>JBCCDG010000005.1:0-77518 GCA_039030915.1 Pseudomonadota bacterium
ATGTGGGTGACGGGGATCATGGAGGGCCTGATGTGGCGTGAGTACGACGCCCAGGGGTTCCTGGTGAACAGCTTCGCCGACACGGTGGGCGCCAAGTTCCCCATGTACCTCGTGCGCGGCTTCGGCGGGGTCCTCTACCTCACGGGCGCGATCATCATGGCCTACAACCTGATCCAGACGATCCGCGGCAAGGAGCGGGAGGAGGGGGATGCGCTCTACGCCCCCGCCACCACGCAGCCAGCCGCGACGCCGGCCGAGTAAGGGAGGGCCGACAGATGTCCGATGACAAGAAAACCCCCGAGACCGCGGCGGCAACCGAGCCCGCGCAGAAGAAGCCCTCCTGGCAGGTCTGGTTCCTGAAGAAGCATGGCGGGATCGAGCGCCATGCCACCCTGCTGCTGGTCCTCGCCTTCCTGGTGGTGACCGTGGGCGGCATCGTGCAGATCACGCCCCTCTTCTATCTCGAGAACACCATCGAGAAGGTCGAGGGGGTGCGGCCCTACTCCCCCCTCGAGCTGGCCGGCCGGCAGATCTACATCCGGGAGGGGTGCTATGTCTGCCATTCCCAGATGATCCGGCCGATGCGCGACGAGGTGGAGCGCTACGGGCATTACAGCCTGGCGGCCGAGAGCATGTACGACCATCCGTTCCAATGGGGCTCGAAGCGCACGGGGCCGGACCTTGCGCGCGTCGGCGGGCGCTACTCGGACGCCTGGCATGTGGACCATATGCGCAACCCGCAGGCCCTGGTGCCCGAGAGCGTGATGCCGCCCTATCCCTGGCTCGAGGAGACGGTGATCGACGGGCGCTACATCGCCGATCACCTCAAGGCCAACCGAGCGGTCGGGGTGCCCTATACGGACGAGCAGATCAGGCTCGCCGCCAAGCATTTCGCGGCCCAGGTAAACCCGGACCACGAGGGCGTGGACAGCCTTCTCGAGAACTACCCGAAGGCGGTCGTCCGCAACTTCGACGGCCAGCGCGAGATCACGGAGCTCGATGCCCTGATCGCGTATCTCCAGATGCTCGGCACCCTCGTGGATTTCTCCACCTACGAGGCGACGGCCGAGGCGAACCTGCGCTGAGGAGGACAGAATGGAAACCTACAGCCTGCTCCGCGCCTTTGCCGACAGCTGGTTCCTGATCGTGATGACCGCCTTCTTCATAGGCGTCGTCCTCTACACGCTCCGTCCGGGAAGCCGGGCGAAGCATGCCGATATTGCGGAGATCCCGCTTCGACACGATGACGCCCCGGCCGAGGACGCGCCCAAGGGCGGGAAGGAGGCCGGCAATGGCTGACAATCACGACACGCGCGAGGTCGATCAGGAGACCGGCACCGAGACCACCGGACACACCTGGGACGGGATCAAGGAGCTCGACACGCCGCTACCCAAATGGTGGCTCTACACCTTCTACGGCACCATCGTCTGGGGCGTGATCTACACCATGCTCTACCCAGCCTGGCCGCTGGTCACGGAGGCGACGGCGGGCATCCTCGGCCATTCGACGCGCGCGGCCGTGCATGAGCGGATCGCAGAGGCGGCCGAGGCCCAGAGCATCTACACCGACCGGATCGCGGCCCTCGCGATCGAGGAGGTGGCGGCGGATGCGGAGCTTGCCCAGTTCTCCCAGGCCGGGGGTGCGGCGATCTACCGGACCAACTGCTCGCAGTGCCATGGCGCAGGCGCGGCGGGCGTGCAGGCGGCGGGCTATCCGAACCTGCGCGACGACGCCTGGCTCTGGGGCGGCACGCTCGAGGAGATCGAGTACACGCTGCGCCACGGGATCCGCTATGACGGGGACGACGATACGCGCTACTCCGAGATGCCGGCCTTCGGGGAGCTCGGCATTCTGGACAAGGCCCAGATCGAGCTTGTCGCCGAGCACGTGCTCAGCCTCTCCGGCGGGGCCGAAAGCTCGGAGGAGGGTGCGACGCTCTACGCCGAGAACTGCGCCGCCTGCCATGGCGACGGGGGCGAGGGCATGCACGAGCTCGGCGCGCCGAACATCGCGGACGCGATCTGGCTCTATGGCGGCGACAAGGAGCGTATCGTCGAGACCATCACCTACAGCCGCGCGGGCGTGATGCCAGGCTGGTCCGAGCGGCTGACGGACGCGCAGATCAAGCAGGCGGCGATCTACATCCACAGCCTCGGCGGCGGAGAATAGCCCGCCGCGCCGCCCTTCGCTGGTGTGACTTCGCCCGGGCCACGTGCCCGGGTTTTTCTTTTCCGCGGGGCGGCCCCGGGCTCGGCGATCGGAGCCGGCCATTCCTTCCACGCGAACGGACCCTACCTCTCGGTTCAGCCAATCCGCCGGGCGCAGCAGGCGTCGAAGCGGCCCTGGAAGAGAGAAGGAGACCCCGCCATGAAGGCCACTACCGTCACGCGCGCTGCTCCGAAGCGTCCCGCGGGGGCATTCGCCGCCGCCACCCTTGGCACAGCGCTGGCCGCCGCCCTCGGCGCCGGTGCCGCGCTGGCCCATCACGGCTGGGCCTGGACCACCGGCAACAATATCGAGCTCACAGGCGTCATCCGCACGGTCGAGCTCGGCAACCCGCACGGGGTGCTGGGCGTCGATGTGGAGGACGAGCGCTGGACCCTCGAGGTCGGCCAGCCCTGGCGCAACGAACGCGCCGGCCTCGAGGATGGCGACCTTGCGCCGGGGCTCGAGATCCGCGCGGAGGGCCAGCCCGCCAGCGACATCGCGGACCGGCGCCTCAAGGTCGAACGCCTCTGGCTCGGCGACCGCGAATACGTGCTCTATCCTGACCGCCTCTGACCCGCGCGGCGACGCGCATGGCGCGACGGCCCGGGCGGGCCCGCTCCCGCGCGTTTCACATGACGGCCGGCGCGACCGTCACACATCCCCGTCCGAGGCCGCCGGAACGAAGCGGGGAGGAAAGGACCGGCCCCGCAGAGCGATCCTCACGGCGTCGGCTCGACGGCCCCCATACAGGGCGATGCTGCCCGACCCCGACCGATGAGCGGCGCCGTGGACGCATCGGAACGCGGACCACAGAGGCATGGGCCGGCAATGGCGCGGACCGCAGCGGCGAACGGGCATCACCGCCAAGGGACACTCCCTCCATCTCAATGCCCACCGCGCCCCTGCCGCCGGCCGCGGCCCGCCGTCGCACCATGGTTCGACCGATCGGCCCTCGATCGAGGATATTCGATCTTTGTTCTTCAATTGATCATGCTTTCGCTCGTATCCTGACGCGGGAGGGGGCGGGGCCCGGGATATCCCGGAGCGTGCCAAGCCACGCCCCCGAGTAAGGCTTGATCCCGATCAACGCGGGTGCATCGTGGATCGGGGAAGCATGCCCGCAAGCGGCCCCCGCCCCGGGAGGCCGACGGTCCTGCTGCGCGGAGACGATGATGGCCACGTCCGAGGACATGCCGCTCTACGAAAGCCGGCGGCAGGTGTTTCCGAAGGCCGTCAGCGGCGCCTTCCGGCGCTTCAAATGGCTGGTGATGATCGTCACCCTCGGCATTTACTACATCACCCCGTGGCTGCGCTGGGACCGGGGGCCCGAGCTGCCCGACCAGGCAGTGCTCGTCGATCTCGCGGGCCGGCGCTTCTTCTTCTTCTGGATCGAGATCTGGCCGCAGGAATTCTATTACGTCGCGGGCCTCCTCATCATGGCGGGGCTCGGCCTCTTCCTCGTCACCTCCGTCTTCGGGCGCGCCTGGTGCGGCTATGCCTGCCCGCAGACGGTCTGGGTCGATCTCTACCAGCATGTGGAGCGCTGGGTGGACGGGGACCGCAACGCGCAATACCGGCTCTGGAACCGGAAATGGGACGCGGAGAAGATCCGCAAGCGCGCCGCGAAATGGAGCCTATGGCTGCTGATCGCCGTCGCGACCGGGGGCGCCTGGGTCTTCTACTTCGCCGATGCGCCCACGCTCCTCGTCGATCTCGTCACCGGCCAGGCGCCCTTCGTCGCCTACGCCACGGTGGGCGTGCTGACCGCCACCACCTTCGTCTTCGGCGGCTTCATGCGCGAACAGGTCTGCATCTACATGTGCCCCTGGCCGCGCATCCAGGGCGCGATGCTCGACGAGAACTCGCTGATCGTCACCTACAAGGACTGGCGCGGCGAGCCGAGGGGCAAGCACCGCAAGCGCCATGCGGAGGCGGCCGAAGCCTCGAACGCGGCCGGCCCGCAGATGGGCTATCGCGCCCCCGCGATCCCTCAGCCGGGACTGCCGGCGGCGGTCAGCGGCGGCGCCGCGGCCCGGGCGTCCGGCGATCCCGGGGACTGCATAGACTGCAATGCCTGCGTGAATGTCTGCCCCACGGGCGTCGATATTCGGGAGGGTCAGCAGGTCGGCTGCATCACCTGCGCGCTCTGCATCGATGCCTGCGACGACATCATGAAGAAGATCGGAAAGCCCCGCGGGCTGATCGACTACTGCACGCTGAACGACGCGGCGGCCGAGCGGCAGGGCGCCGCCCCCGCCCCTCTCATCGGCAAGATCGTGCGGCCGCGCACGCTCCTCTACTTCTTCCTCTGGTCGCTCATCGGCGTCGGCATGGTCGTCACGCTCTTCCTGCGCGACGATATCGGGATCGCGGTCGCGCCCGAGCGCAACCCGGTCTTCACCGTGCTCTCGGACGGAGAGATCCGGAACGCCTACGACATCAAGATCCAGAACATGAGCGACAGCACCGCGCCCTTCCGCGTCGGCGTGACGGCGGATTACGTGGTGCGCCCCGCGCTTCAGGGGCTCGACGCGCTGGAGCTCGAGATCGCCGCGCAGGAGCAGCGCCGCCTCAAGCTCTTCCTCACCGCACCGCCCTGGTTCGGCATGCCCGAGCGCTTCGACGTCCGCGTCTGGGTCGAGAACCTCGAGACGCGGGACCGCACCTATTACGACACCCAGTTCAGGGGGCCCGAGAATGACGATGGCTGATACCCAGCGCGCTGCGGCGCATGGCCGGGGCGCGAAAGGCGAGCTCAAGGGCCGCCATGTGCTGATCATCGCCCTCACCGCCTTCGGCGTGATCGTCACGGCGAACATGGCGCTGCTCTTCGCCGCCACGGGAAGCTTTCCGGGCATGGTGGTCGAGAACTCCTACCGCGCCGGCGTCGGCTGGAACGACCGTGCCGCGGCACAGGCGGCGCTCGGCTGGGACGTGCGCACGAGCTATGACGGCAGCGCGATCACGGTCGCGGTGACGGATGCGTCGGGCCGGGCGGTCGAGGGCGTCACGGTCGAGGCGATGCTGGGCCGGCCGGCGGGCGATGTGGTCGACCGGACGCTGACGCTCTCACCGGCAGGCGGCGTCCACAGCGCGCCGGCGGCGCTCGGCCCCGGAAGCTGGCGCATCGCGCTGCGCATCGAAGGCGGCGCGAGCCCGTGGCAGGGCGTGGCGCCCCTCTACGTGCCGCTACCGCGGGGGGATGCCGGCTGATGCCCTTCGAGGCCGCGACCACGCCGGACGACGCAAGAACGGGCACTGGCAAGGGCGCGGGCGCGGCTGCGAGTATCGGGGCGGGCTGCTGTGCGGCCGGGGCGGCGGCGGCGCTCGCCGCGGATCGCGCCGAGAGGGCCGGGCTCGCATCGGCGGGAGCGTTGGCGCGCTTCGTCAGGCCGGCGGGCGAGGGCAAGGCGCAGATCGACCTCCTGGTGCCGACCATCCACTGCCCGGCCTGCATCGCGACGCTGGAACGCGGGCTCGGCGCGCTGCCGGGGATCGAGCGGGCCCGCGTCAACCTCACGGCGAAGCGGCTGAGCGCGGTCTTCGATCCGCAAGCCATGCCGCCCGCGGCGATCCTCGCGAAGATCGAGGCGCTGGGTCACGAGGCGCGGCCCTACGACCATGAGGCGATGATCGCGCTCGAACGCGACGCGCCGGGCCGGGCGCTGCTGGCACGGATCGGCGTCGCGGGCTTTGCGATGATGAACGTGATGCTGCTCTCGGTCGCCGTCTGGTCCGGGGCCGAAGGAGCGACGCGGGATCTGCTGCACTGGGTCTCCGCGCTCATCGCGCTGCCGGCCATCGCCTTCGCCGGGCGGCCCTTCTATGCCGGGGCCGCACGCGCCATCTCATCGGGCCGGCTCAACATGGACGTGCCGATCAGCGTGGCGATCTGGCTGGCGGCGGGGGTCTCGCTGCACGAAACGCTGATCGGCGGGGAGCATGCCTATTTCGACGCAGGCGTCGGGCTCGTCTTCTTCCTCCTCGTCGGACGCTATCTCGACCACCGTACCCGCGCGAGCGCGCGCTCGGCGGCGGCGGAGCTGGCGACGCTTTCCGCCCGCTCGGCCACGCGGCTCGGCCCCGACGGGACGCGGGAGGCTGTGGTGATCGAGGCGGTCCGCCCCGGCGACCGGCTGGCCGTGGCGCCCGGCGAGCGCGTGCCCGCGGACGGCACGGTCGCGGCGGGGCGCTCGGATATCGACCGCTCGCTGGTGACGGGCGAAAGCGTGCCGGAGCCGGCAGGGCCGGGCGACACGGTGCATGCGGGCATGCTCAACCTCACCGGCGCGCTCGAGATCGAGGTGACCGCGACGGGCGACGCAACCGTGCTGGCCGGGATCGCGCGGCTGGTCGAGGCGGCGGAGGCCGGACGTTCCCGCATCGATGCCTGGGCGGATGTGGCGGCGCGGCATTATGCGTGGTCCGTCCATGTCATGGCGACGGCGGCGTTCGCGGGCTGGCTCTGGTGGACCGACGGCGATGTCTATCGCGCGGTGACCATCGCGGCGGCGGTGCTCATCATCACCTGCCCCTGCGCGCTCGGCCTCGCCGTGCCGGCAGTGCATGCGGTCACCTCCGGCAGGCTCTTCCGGGCCGGGATCTTCCTAAAGGACGGGGCGGCGCTGGAGGGGCTGGCCGGGGCCGATACGGCGGTCTTCGACAAGACGGGCACGCTGACGCTCGGCCAGCCGAGCCTCGCCGCGGCCGGTACGGCGGGGGCACCCGCCGATGAGGGGGCCTGGGCACTCGCGGCGGCACTTGCCCGCGCCTCCGGCCATCCGCTGGCCCGGGCGCTTGCGGCGGCTGCGGCAGCGCGGGGCGTGACGCCGGCGACGCTCGGCGAGATCCGCGAGCTTCCGGGTCTCGGCATAGAGGGCGAGCTTGGCGACGGCGTCGTCCGCCTCGGGCGCGCAGGGTGGGTTTCGCAGGAAGGCCCGGGCACGGCCGACGAGGCAGAGACGCGGAGCGCGGTGTGGCTCGCCGCACCCGGGCGCGCGCCGGTGCCATTCCGCTTCGAGGACCGGTTGCGTGAGGATGCGGCGGAGACCGTCTCCGCCCTCCGCGCCAGGGGCCTGCGTGTCCTGCTCCTCTCGGGCGATGCGCCGGGACCGGTGGCAGCGGCCGCCCGCGATGCCGGCATCGAGGACTTCCGGGCGGGCCTGACACCCGGAGACAAGCTCGCGATCCTGTCGGGCCTCGCCGACGAGGGGGCGCACGTGCTGATGGTGGGCGACGGGCTCAACGACGCGCCGGCGCTGGCTGCGGCGCATGTCTCGATCTCTCCGGCATCCGGCGCCGATGTGAGCCGGGCGGCGGCGGGCCTCGTCTTCACGGGCGAGCGGCTTGGCGCGGTCGTCACGGCGCTCGATGCCGGGCGCGCCGCACAGAGGCGGGCCCGGGAGAATGTGTGGATGGCCGGGGTCTACAACGTGGTGGCCGTGCCGCTGGCGATCGTGGGCATGGTCACGCCGCTCATCGCCGCACTGGCGATGTCCGGCTCCTCACTGGCGGTGACGTTGAATGCGCTGCGGCGGGAGGGTTCGCGATGACGATCCTTGGCATACTGATACCGGCGTCGCTGCTCCTCGGGGGGCTCGGGCTCGCGGCCTTTCTCTGGAGCCTGCGCACGCAGCAATACGACGACCTCGAGGGGGAGGCGGCCCGCATCCTGCTCGATGACGAGCGCCCGCCGGATTGAAGCGCGACCGCGCGCCCGGGCCGGACCAAGAGAACCCCCGGTCGCACCCGAGGGGGGAGGCCGCAGGCGGGCGCCGCAGGGGTGGCGGCGCCCGCCCAACGATGGGACAGCGGGCACGGGCCGTTAGCGCCTGCGGGAGAAATCGGTTGCCGCAGGAGCGGCCCGCCGGTAGCGTCTCGCGGGGTCGAATCCGGGGGAAAAGATGATCTTGGGACAGCGCGTCTGCGTGGTGCTGCCGGCGTATAATGCCGCGGCGACACTCAAGGCGACATATCGCGATCTGCCGCGCGATGTCGTGGACGACATCGTACTGGTGGACGACGCGAGCCCGGACAACACGGTGGAGGTGGCCGAAGAGCTCGGCATCCACGTGGTGCGCCACCCGAAGAACCGCGGTTATGGCGGGAACCAGAAGACCTGCTACCGCACGGCGCTCGACCGCGGGGCGGATATCGTGGTGATGGTCCATCCGGACTATCAGTATTCGCCGAAGCTGGTCACCGCGATGTCCTCGATGATCGCGAGCGGGGAGTTCGACGTGGTACTCGGCTCGCGCATCCTCGGCATCGGGGCGCTGGCGGGCGGCATGCCGCTCTACAAATACATCGCCAACCGCGGCCTGACCTTCGCGCAGAACCTGATGCTTTCGCACAAGCTGTCCGAGTATCACACGGGCTACCGGGCCTGGAGCCGTGAGGTGCTGGAGACGCTGCCGCTCGACCGCTGCTCGGACGATTTCGTGTTCGACAACCAGATGCTGAGCCAGGCGATCTACATGCGTTTTCGCATGGGCGAGATCTCCTGCCCCACACGGTATTTCGACGACGCGTCCTCGATCAACTTTCCGCGCAGCGTGAAATACGGGCTCGGCTGCCTCGGCACCGGCGCCAGCTTCGTGATGGCGCGGATGGGCTTTGCCAAGGGGACGGTCTTCGACGGGCTGGAGCGGCCCGAAAGGGCGCAGCAGAAGATCGACCTGAGCGCCTGAGCGATGCGGACGGATTTGATCGTCCTCCTCCGCCGGCTGCTGCCGTTCCTGCTGACCGTGGGCGCTGCGATGGCGCTGGTCCTGTGGCTCGCGGCGGAGTTCGACGTGCTGGAGGGCGGGTTCTCGGCACTGGCGGCGCGGTCGGCGCTGGAGGCGCACGCCCTGGTGCTGGTGCTTTTCGTGCTGGCAACGCTGACGAGCGTGGTGCCGCTCTCGCTCCTGGCGATCAGCACCGGTGCACTCTTCGGCTGGATGCACGGTTTCGCGGTCGCCGCCTTCTGCCTCATGATCAGCGCCGGGCCGCCGTATTTCCTCGCCCGCCGGCTGCTGAGGGGCGAGGTGCAGCAGCTGGCCCGGCATTTCATCGATATCGATGCGCTCAACCGTGAGATCGCGGCGCGGGGCACGCAGGTGGCGCTCCTGCTCCGCCTGTCGCCCGTCGCGCCCTTCGGGGTGACGAGCTACATCTTCGGGCTGACCGAGATCGGGCCGCGGAGCCATTTCATCGCGGTGCTCGCCACCTACCCTGCGCTTTTCGGCACGGTGCTGAGTGGGCATCTGGCGGCGCAGGCGCTGGCGCAGTCGGACGAGCTGGCGGCCTGGCAGACCGCGACGCTTGTCCTCGGCGCGCTTGCGACGCTGGCGGCCGTGGTGGTCATCGGGCGCATTGTCTCCAAGCAGATCGGATCCGTCGTCAAATGATCAGCCTTCTCCGCGCGCTGCCAGCCGCGCCCTACCGCGCGGAAGCGGTGGTCTTTGCCGGCTGGGCCGTGCTGTTCCTGACGGGGCTCTATTTCCACGAGCCCTGGAGCGACGAGGTACGGGCTTATTCGCTGATGCGCGAAGGCGGCGATCCGGTCGGCATCTTCTTCGGGCTGCGCAACGAGGGGCATCCGGTTCTCTGGTACTGGCTGATGTGGGCGGTCGAGCAGGTGGTCGACGCGCCGCAGACGCTGAAGGTCACAACCGCGATCATCGCCTTCGCGACGGCGGCGATGGTGCTCTTCCGCATGCCGCTACCGCTCTTCCTGCGCATCCTCGTGGTGCTGAGCGTGCTGGGCCTGCACGAGCTGCAGATCATCGCGCGCAACTACGGCATCTCGTTCCTGCTGCTGCTCCTGATCGTCGACACGGCGATCCGGCGGCCGGAGCGGCACTGGGTGTTCCTGCCGCTGCTGGTGCTCTTCGCCAACACCAATGCCTATGCGACGGTGATGACGCCCTTCATCGCGGGCGCGCTCCTCTGGAACCATATCTGGGCGGCGCTGCTGCGCTTCGAGCGGCGGAGCATCGTGCTGCTGGCAGTCTATGGCGCGGCGCTGCTCGTTGCGGCGCTGGCCGCCTGGTATGCCGGCAGCCAGGACGAGCTGACGGCGGTGCGGCCCTATGAGCGCGAGGGCGGACGGACGCTCAACCAGATCATCTGGGACCTGCGCGGCGCCTTCGGCTATGTGACGATCCTTGAGAGCGAGTACCTGCCGACGCGGGCGTCGGAGATCCTCAAGAAGTCCTTCATCCTTCTGATGGCGCTGAGCCTCGCCTTCAGCTTCCGCTTCTTCACGGCGGGGGGGCTGGCGCTGGTCGCGTGGATCGCGCTCTCGGGCCTCGTCTACCGGGGCAGCGACCGGCATGTGCTGATGCTGGTGATCACGCTCTTCGGGCTCTTCATCATGATGCTGAGCCTCGAGGGCAGGCACTATCGCGGATTGCGGGCGCGGCTCCTGCCCGTGGCCATCGGCTTCTGGGGGCTCTCGTTCCTCTGGCTCAACGACCTGCGCCCGCTGGTGCAGGATATCCGGCTGCCATTCACCGGTGCGTACGGAGCGGTCGAGATGATCCGCGCGGATGGCGGGGCGGACAATGCGATCGTCGTCTCGGACACCGGCTATCACGTGGAGGCGATGCCGTATTTCCTGCCGGAGATGCGGCTCTACCAGGAGCGTGAGGGGCGCTTCCGGCCCTATACGCGCCTAACGCGGGAGAGCCGGTCGGCGCTCGGCATCGGGGAGATCATCGAGACGGCGCGTCGGCTGAAGGCGGAGAACCCGGAGGCGAACGTCTATTTCGTGACAGACCAGACCTTCCACGAGTTCGTCGGCGAGGGGCGGCAGGAGCTCTTCTTCCGCTGGTATACGAGCTGGAACGAGGCGGAGATCGAGGTGCTCCGCCGGGAGTTCGAGGTGCTCGGCTACAACGAAGGCGTGAAATGGTTCGAGAGCCTCTGGGTGCTGAAGCTCAAGGAGTGACGACGGCGGCGCCCGCGACCTCGACCAGGACGGCGGCGTAGAACACGAGGCTCGCCGCCAGGACATGGGCGTGCCAGATCGCGTTCTGATAGGGTAGCCGGTCCCAGAGATGAAAGGCGACGCCGAGGGTGTAGAGCCCGCCGCCCGTGCAGATGAGGATGAGGCCGGGGTTGCTCATCGCGGCCAGGATCGGCCCGCCGACGAGCAGCACGGCCCAGCCCATGGCGAGATAGAGGGCGAGGCTGATCCAGGCATGGCCGCGCGGATTGGTCAGCACCAGCACCACGCCGAGGAGCGCGGCGGTCCAGATCCCGATCAGGATCGTGCCCGCCTCCGCCCCGCCGAGGAGCACGGCGAAGGGCGTGTAGGTGCCGGCGATCTTCACGAAGATGGCCCCGTGGTCGAACCGGCGCAGGAGCGCCTTGGCCCGCGGATGGCTCACCAGGTTGTAGGACGCGGAGAAGGCGAACATCGCGATGAGCGAGAGCCCGTAGATCACGGCCGCCGAGACAACGGGAAAGCTGCCATGCCAGACGGCAGCGAGCGTCACCATGACCGGCACGGCGATCAGCGCGAGGACCACGCCCGCGCCATGCACCACGCCGTCGGCAATCACCTCGCCGCGGCTGTAGGCCTTGAACTCCGGTAGCTTCGACGCCGCTGTCGCCGCCACGCGTCCCTCCCGCATATCATCTCCACCAAAAGAGTGGGTCCATTTGCGCTGCCGGGCAAGCATCCGCTGCGTCAAGCGCTGGGGAGCGCGGCCCACTCAGTTGAACTCCGCGTGATCGCCGCGCCGGCCGATGGCTCTCGCGGGCGGACCCGTCCGACATGCTGCGACCTAGAGCTCGTCGAGGAGCCCCGCGATCAGGCGGCCGAGGGTTGCTGGCTGCTCGACGCAGGGGATGTGGCCCGCGCCCGCGATCAGCTCGAAGCCGCAGCCGGGGATGAGGGCGGCGGTCTGGCGGACGAGCTCGGGCGGGGTGGAGCCGTCCGCCTCGCCGCAAACCGCGAGCGCCGGGAGCGAGAGCACCGTCGCCGCCTCCCGGTAATCCGCATCGCGGATGGCGCGGCAGGTGGCGAGGTAGCCGGCCTCGGGCGTGCGCAGCATCATGTTGCGCCAGGGCTCGAGCCGGGCGGGATCGGCTCGGAATTCCGGCGTGAACCAACGTTCCATCGTCGCGTCGACCAGTGCCGCGATGCCGCCCTCCTCGATCGCGGCGATGCGGGTGTTCCACATCTCGTCCGTTCCGATGCGGGCGCCGGTGTCGCAGAGGACGAGGGCGCGCACCTTGGCCGGATGGCGCGCGGCCAGCGCCTGAGCGATGAGCCCGCCGACGGAGAGCCCGACGATCACGGCAGGCGCATCGCCCATGCCGGTGGCGTCCATCAGCCCCGCCAGATCGTCCGCCAGATCTTCGATGCTCCAGCCCTCCGCCGGCAGGCTCGAGAGCCCATGGCCGCGCTTATCGTAGCGGAGCTGCCGCCAGCCGCCGGGCAGGTGGGGCATGAGCGGGTCCCAGACCCGGAAGTCGGTGCCGAGCGAGTTGGAGAAGACGATGGCCGGCGCCCCTTCCGGGCCCGCGACCGCCGCGTTCAGCACCGTGCCGTTGACGGCTACTCCCATGACCATGCCCTGCTCCTTCATCATGCGCTGCGCAATCTGCGGAACGCTCGCAGCATGGGGGCGCCGGAGCAAGCGATGCCGCCGGGACCGGCAGCTGCACAGGAAACGGGCAGGCGGAGCGGCCGGCGTCTGCCGGGACAGGCCCACGCGCTGGCGCTGCGGGCCTGTGCGTGCTGGCGCATCGCTTATGCGCCCGCTGGCACATCGCTTGCATCGGCATTTCCGGCAGGGCGCCTAGGGTTCCGGCTGTACGCAGCGACAGGTCCGAGAGGCGTCACCCTGGCGGCAAACTCCGCCCGGGCACACGGCGGGGCAAAATCCCGGGAGATCACTGCCGATCCCGACCGTGGTGTGATCCGTCCCGTCGCCATGGTCCGACATGGTTGGAAGGGACGGCGGGAGAGTAGAGATGCGAACGATCCTCAGACCCACCGTCCTGGCGCTGACTGCGGCGCTGATGCTCGGCGCCGCGATGCCCACGGCCGCCGAGGAGAAGACCCAGTTCCGCATCGCCTGGTCGATCTATGTCGGCTGGATGCCGTGGGGCTACATGGCCGAGGCGGGCATCATCGAGCGCTGGGGCGACAAGTACGACATCGAGATCGAGGTCGTGCAGATCAACGACTACATCGAGAGCATCAACCAGTACACCGCCGGTGCCTTCGACGGGGTGAGCGCGACCAATATGGACACGCTCTCGATCCCGGCCGGCGGGGGCGTCGACACCACGGCGCTGATCGTGGGCGACTACTCCAACGGCAATGACGCGGTGCTGGTCAAGGAGGGCGGCGCGATGGCCGACCTCAAGGGCAAGGCCGTGAACCTCGTGGAGCTGTCGGTCAGCCACTACCTGCTGGCGCGGGGCCTGGATGAGGCCGGGCTCTCGGAGGCGGATCTCGCGGCAGTGATCAACACTTCGGACGCGGACATGGTGGCGGCCTACCAGACCGCCGACGTGGAGGCGGTCGTGACCCGGAACCCGCTCGTCTCCACGATCCTCGAGGGGGGCAATGCGACCAAGATCTACGACAGCGCGGATATCCCGGGCGAGATCATCGACCTTCTGGTCGTGAACACGGACGTGCTGGCCGCCAATCCGAAATTCGGCAAGGCGCTGGTGGGCGCGTGGTACGAGACCATGGCGCTGATGGCGGCGGGCGACGAGGCGGCGCTGACGGCGATGGCCGAGGCTTCGGGCACGGATCTCGCCGGCTACAAGGCGCAGCTTGCGACGACCGAGATGTTCTACGACCCCGCCGCCGCCGTCGCCTTCACGGAGGACGCGCAGCTCAAGCAGACGATGACCTACGTGGCCGAGTTCCTGTTCGAGAAGGGGATCCTTGGCGAAGGCGCGCCCTCGCCCGATTTCGTGGGCGTCGCCTATCCGGACGGCACCACCACCGGTGACACCGCAAACGTGAAGTTCCGCTACACGACGGAGTTCATGAAGATGGCCGCCGAAGGCACGCTCTGAGCGCCCCCTTAGGGCGGCGCGCATGGCGGACCCCCTGCCACCTCTCCCCCTCGAAAGCGGCGGGCTTCGTCGCATCGCGACACGCTGGCCGAGGGCCGGCATCGCAGCGCCGCGCGCAGGCGGCGCGCCGGGCCGCCTGACAGGGCAGGAGGAGGTGCCGCCGTCCTCCCCTCCGAGGGGAGCGGCCGGGAGAGGGATCATCGGAGCCCGCTGCATCTCCGCCGCGATCGCGATACGTGCAGGGGAGGGCTGGCGATGCGGCTGATCAACCGGCGGCCGGGCCGTGTCGTCGCGCTCGCGCTGGCCCTCCTGCCCTTCCTGCTGGCCTTCATCGTCTACGTGCTGGCGTCGGACGCGCGACGGGCGGAGAACCCGCGGGACCGGTTGCTGCCGCCGCCCTCGGAGATCGTGGCAACGGCCGGGCGGCTGGCGACGCAGCCAGACCGGCGTTCGCGCGAGATCCTGCTCTGGAAGGACACCGCCGCCTCGCTCCGCAGGCTTGCCGTGGGCGTGGGGATCGCGGCGACGGCGGGGATGGCGCTGGGGCTCGCCATCGGGACCTTTCCGGTTGCGGCCGCGACGCTCGGACCCTTCGTCTCCGCGCTCAGCCTCGTGCCGCCGCTGGCGGTGCTGCCGATCCTCTTTCTCGCCTTTGGGCTGGGGGAAGCCTCGAAGGTCGCGCTCATCGTGATCGGCATCGCGCCCGTTCTCATCCGCGATCTCGCGCAGCGTGCGGCCGAAATCCCGCGCGAGCTGATCGTGAAGGCGGAGACGCTGGGGGCCAGTTCCGCCGTGATCGCGCTCCGCGTCGTGCTGCCCTGGCTCATGCCGCGGCTCTTTCTGGCCGTCCGGCTCGGGCTCGGGCCTGCCTGGCTGTTCCTGATCGCCGCCGAGGCGATCGCCGCACAGGAGGGGCTCGGCTACCGCATCTTCCTCGTGCGCCGCTATCTCGCGATGGACGTGATCCTCGTCTACGTCGCCTGGATCACGCTCCTGGCCTTTCTGCTGGACCGGCTGCTGGCGGGCGCGTCCCGCCGGCTCTACCCCTGGGCCAGCCCATGAGCTTCGTCGAGGTGCGCGATCTCTGGCAGAGCTACGGCGAGCTCTCGGTGCTCGAACGCGTGAACCTCGAGGCGGAGGAGGGCGAGTTTCTGTCGCTCGTCGGCGCGTCGGGCTGCGGCAAGAGTACCTTCCTGCGCCTCATGCTCGGCCAGGAACGGCCCGTCCGGGGCGAGATCCGGGTGGCGGGGAGCCCACCGGCGGAGGAGCCGGGGCCCGAGCGCGGCATCGTCTTCCAGCGCTACTCCGTCTTTCCGCACATGACCGTGCGGGACAATCTGGTCGCGGCCGAGGCATTCGCCGCCGGGCGCCTCGGCCGCTTCTGGGGTGCGAGACAGCGGGAAGCCCGCGCGGGGGCGGAGGACGTGCTGGCGCGCATCGGGCTCGGGCATCTGGCCCGCGCCTGGCCGCACACGCTGTCGGGCGGGCAGCAGCAGCGGCTGGCCATCGCGCAGGCGCTCGCCGCCAAGCCGCGCGTGCTGCTGCTGGACGAACCCTTCGGCGCGCTGGATCCGGGCACGCGGGTGCAGATGCACGACTTCCTCGCCGAACTGCGCGCGGAGACGGGCATGACCGTCTTCATGGTCACGCACGACCTCGAGGAGGGCTTCAAGCTCGGCGACCGCGTGATCGTCTTCGACAAGCCGCGCTGGGACCCCGACGCCCCAGAGCGCTACGGCGCCACCATCACCTACGACTTCGATGCCCGCGACGGCGGTATCCCCTTTCAGCAACCGTATGGCGCCAGCATAAGGGGGACCGCGACCACGCCCATGACGGAGACCCCCGATGCCGATACCTGAGAGACGCCCTGCCCGACGCGCGGGACCCGTGACGCCACGGTCCGAGGCGCGCGCGCACCACCCGGATCTCTCGAAGCTGCAGGGGTGGAAGGCGATGAGGGCGGAGGGAGAGATCCCCGAGGGGCGTTGGGACGAGGAGCGGCGCTGGGCGCTGGCCATGGGCCTGACCGGGGCCGACAGCATCGAGGACAAGTCCATCCCGACCTTCGCGCGGGGCGAACTGCCGCACTATGCCGGCATCAACACGTTCCTGAAGGCGCCCTATGCGGAGAACGTGGCGGAGGTCGGTCATTACGACGCGACGGTGCTGGGCGCGCCCTTCGACGGGGGCACGACCTACCGGCCCGGCACGCGCTTCGGACCGCAGGGGATCCGCAAGATCTCGGCGCTCTACACGCCTTACAATTACGAGATGGCGGTGGATCTGCGCGAGCAGATGACGCTCTGCGATGCGGGGGACATCTTCACGATCCCTGCGAATATCGAGAAGACCTTCGACCAGATCAGCCGGGCCTGTGCGCATGTGTTCTCGAGCGGGTCGATGCCGATCATCCTGGGCGGGGACCACAGCATCGGGTTCCCGACCGTGAGAGGGATCGCGGAATGCACGTCGAAAAAGATCGGGATCGTGCATTTCGACCGGCATGCGGACATCCAGGAGAAGGATCTCGACGAGCGCATGCACACCACGCCGTGGTTTCACGCGACCAACCTGCCCAACGTGCCGGCGAAGAACCTGGTGCAGGTGGGCATCGGCGGCTGGCAGGTGCCGCGGGAGGCGGTGAAGGAAGCGCGCAAGCGCGAGACCAACATCATCACCATGTCGGACATGGAGCGGATGGGAGTCGACAAGACCGCCGAGATGGCGCTCGAGATGGCATGGGACGGGGTGGACATGGTCTACATGTCCTTCGACATCGACAGCATCGATTGCGGCTTCGTACCCGGCACCGGCTGGCCCGAGCCCGGCGGCTTCCTGCCGCGCGAGGCGCTGGCGCTCGCGTCCAAGGTGGCGGCAGAGGGGATCTGCGGGATGGAGCTGGTGGAGGTCTCCCCACCCTATGACACTTCGGACATCACGGCGCTGATGGGCACGCGGGTCATCGTCGACGTGCTCGGCTCGATGGTGGCCGCCGGGGTGCTCGGCAAGCACAAGGCGCATATCGACAAGCCGGTGACGATCCCCGCGGGCACGTTCTCGGGACGGAGGTGGTCGAATGCCCCATGATCATCACAGCCACGCGCATGGCCATGGCCACAACCACGCGGGCGCGGATCATCTGCACAGCCACATGCACGGGCCGGACCGGGGCGAGGCGCTGGGCGTTCTGGCGGAGCAGTTCGTGGCGGGATTCATCGCGGCGGCCGACAAGACGGCCTATCTGCGCCTCGCGGGCGTACCCTTCGAGATGGAGGATGCGGGCGGCGGGCCCGGTCTGAAGCTTGTCGACGTGGCGCTGCGCACCGAGTGGCAGGTGGGAACGGCAAGCCCCGGCTTCGGCAGCGGAGAGCTCAACTACCTGCCCTATCCGGGCGCGATGGTGCGCGAGCGCTCGGCGCTGGCCTTTGTCTACGTCTCGCTCGAAAAGCGTGTGGAGCGGGATCTGCTCGACTTCCTCGCAGCGCATGAGGCGGTGGCCGGTTGAGAGGTCGGCCGATGGTCGACGCCGTTAACCATCTCTTAAGCACTGGAGGGATATGAGAACGGCGAGAACGCTGGGCAGAGCGCTCTCGCCGTAAAGGGAAGTACAAGGCACTCGAGCTACTCGGGAACACAAGCGCGGCTGGAAATGTGGTCCCTGACCAGCCGCTCCCATTACGCACTCACTCACACCACCCCTTCTGGTGAGGGATGTCCCATTTTGTAATCGAAGAAGTCTGCTACGGCGACTTCTTTTCGTGGGCGGCGTTGAGATATCGTCGATTCAGGACGTATTCGCTCCCGCAGCAGGTGAAGACTTTCGCCATAAGCGATGGAAATCGCTTCCATTTTCGGAATGAGGCAATTTGGCGACAAGATGTCCCGTAATGGGGCACATTTCTGGCGTTAACCTTTTGCCATCAGAGCAGTCCGCCGCTGTTCTCAATATGGTGCACAATGCGATCAATTCCGTCGTCGTTTTTGAGGCAAGTGAAATAAAATGGGCGATCGCCCCGCATCCGAAGCGAATCACGCTCCATAATAGTTAACGACGCGCCGACCGCGTCGGCGATGTCCGTTTTGTTGATGACGAGGAGGTCGGAGCGGGTGATCCCCGGGCCGCCCTTGCGCGGGATCTTGTCCCCCGCGCTGACGTCGATGACGTAGATCGTGAGATCGGCGAGCTCGGGGCTGAAGGTGGCGGAGAGATTGTCGCCGCCGCTCTCGATCAGCACGATCTCGAGATCCGGGAAAGCCTCATTGAGCTCGGCGATGGCGGCGAGGTTGATCGACGCGTCCTCGCGTATCGCGGTGTGCGGACAGCCACCGGTCTCGACCCCGCGAATGCGTTCGAGCGGCAAGGCCTGGGCGCGCATCAGGAACTCTGCGTCCTCGCGCGTGTAGATGTCGTTGGTCACGGCGGCGATGGAGTAGCGCTCCCGCAAGCGGCGGCAGAGCGCGGCGGTGAGCGTGGTCTTGCCGGAACCGACGGGGCCGCCGATGCCGACGCGGAGCGGACCGTGCGGGGAGCGGCGGCGACGGGTGTCGGGCGCGGATGCAGTGTCGGGCGGCGTCATGTGCGGAAGAGCCTCGTCTCTAGCGTCTCGTGCTGCATCGCAGCGATATCGCTACGAAAGCACGCGCTGCCATGGGCGTCGAGAGGGTCCATGCCTGCGCGCACCATCCCCTTGGCCGCCATGTGCGCTTCGGCGGCGACACGGGCGATGACCGGCAGGAGAGCGTGGACGACCCTTTGAGCCTCCGTCTGGCCGAGGGGCACCAGCCGGACGGCGGCGCTGACCAGGTTCGTCGCGAAGCTCTGGAGCGCGAGGGGCAGGAGAGCGGCGAGCGGAATGCCCTCCGCCCGCGCAGCCCGGCCCAGCGCCACCGGGTAGGGGAGCGCGCGATCGTCCCCCAGAGAACCCGTATAGGCTGCGGCAGTGACGGCGGCGAAGGCGCGGCCCTGCGCCTCGGTCTCCCGCAATCGCTCGGCGCTGGCGGCAAGCGCGCGGGCGCGCTCGGCAGGACGGTCATCCTCGGGCGCCATCCAGGCCTCGGCGACAAGCAACGCTTCGGAGCGGCCGCCGCCATGCGCAAGGAGCGCTGTGAGCCAGCTCTCGAGGCTCGCCGTGTCGGCGATCTCGCCTGCCGCGATGGCCTGTTCGAGCCCATGGCTGTAGGCGAAGGCACCCGTCGGGTAGCCGGGCGAGAGCCAGGCGTGCAGAAGGGCAGCCTCCCGCGGGCCGAGTGCAGCCTCGGCCGAACCCTCGGGCGGCGGAGCGCCGGTTCCCTCAGGCATGGCGATGGGGGATATGCGCGTTCGGGTCGTCGTGCGCGCTGTGGCCATGGTGGTGGCCATGCGTGCGGCCGTGGCCGTAGGCGCCGCCCTCCGGCGTGAAGGGCGCCTCCAGATGGGAAAGCCGGGCCCCGAGGCGCATCAGCATGTCCTCGAGCACATGGTCACGGCGGATGAGCAGCCTGTCCTCCGCCACCGCGCAGGGGGTATGCCGGTTGCCGATATGCCAGGCGAGCCTGGCCAGCGGCTGATCGGGTGCGGCGCGGACCTCGCAGAGCGGCTCCGGCGCGGCGCGGATGCGCAGGCCCCGCCCGTCCTCGAGCAGGAGCACGTCGCCATCCGCCAGCTCCCGCGTCTCCGCAAGGTCCATCAACACCTGCTCCCCCGCAGCGGTGGTCAGCACCGCGCGGCGGCGATAGCGCTCATCATAGGGGAGCGTAACCTCGTCCGTGGCGTCCGGCGCCGCCGGGGGGCGCGCGAGCTCCAGCGCTCTGATCATCGTCATCGTTCCTCGGCAGCCCTCAGTCCCGCAGCACCGGCCTCGGGCTGACGAGGGCAATGCCGGCAAAGAGGATGGCGAGGGCGAGCCACACCGTCCAGCCATGGTTCTCGCCGAAGAGCAGCACGCCGGCGAGTACGCCCGTGCCCGTGACCACATAGCCGACCTGGCTGGTGAAGACGGGGCCGCCATGGCCGATGAGCCAGACGAAGCCGAGATAGGCGGTGATGTTGAGGAGCGCGCAGAGGAGGAGGGCACCCTCGCTATGCCAGCTCTCGCTACCGGGGACATGGGCGACGCCGGTCACGAGGGCCGCGGGCATAAGCATGATCGTAGCCGCGAGAAGGAGGCCGCAGCCGGTCTCCAGCGGGCCGATATCGCGTGGCTGACGGGCTGCGATCACCACGTTCTCACCGGCGTAGCAGAGCGCAGCGCCGAGCGGGAGGAGCATCCAGAACGCCTGCCCCCAGCCTGGCAAGACCGTCTCGGGCCCGATCAGCACCAGCATGGCGAGAAAGCCGAGGCCGACCCCTGCGAGGCGCTGCCGCTCCGCCCGCTCCAGCCCAAGCGGCAGGGCGATCAGCACCGTCAGCATCGGGACGGTCGAGATGATCATGGAGGCGACGCCGACGGAGAGATGACGGATCGCCTCGTAGCTGAGCGTGGCCGGCAGTGCCGTGCCGAGGAGGCCGCAGACTGCATAGAAGGCGAGATGGTGCGGCCCGAGCGGAAGGCGCCGGCCGGTGGCGAGGAGGGCTGCAAAAGCGATCGCAGCGCCGACGACCGCCTGCCAGGACGCGGCGCCGAGCGGCTCGATGCTGCCGCTCATGGCGACCTTGGAGAAGAACTGGGCAAGCCCCCAGGCCATGCCGATCAGGATCAGCGCGCCCCAGAGAAGGAGCGGGGGTGGCGATGTCCGGACCGCGCCGACAGGTGCCGCGGGCGCGCTCATGCCGCTTCTGCGCCGAGCGGGAGCACGTCGACGCCGACTGAGAGCGTCTGCGCCCCGCCGCCGACAACGAGGCCGGAGACGGGGCTGACATCCTCGAAGTCCCGCCCCCAGGCCAGCGTGATGTGATCGAGCCCCGGCACGAGGTCGTTCGTCGGGTCGAAATCGACCCAGGAGAAGACGGGGTCCCAGACCGCGACCCAGGCATGGCTGGCATCCGCGCCCTCGAGCCGTGGCTTTCCCTCCGGCGGATTAGTTCGGAGATAGCCCGAGACGTAGCGCGCCGGCAGGCGGAAGGCGCGGAGCGCGGCGAGCATGACATGCGCAAAGTCCTGGCAGACGCCGCGCCGCGCGCCGAAGCTGTCGACGGGCATCGTATCCGCGCCGGTGGCGCCCGGCAGGTACTCGAAGTCGCGATGGATCCGACCGGTCAGCTCGAGCGCCGCGGCGAGGAGCGGACGGCCAGGCGCCAGGCTTTCTGCGGCGTAGGCGCGGATGGCGTCATCGGCCTGCGTCATCACGCTGGGAAACGCGAAAGGGGACGCGGTGGGCACCGGTAGGGCGCCCCCCAGCGCGGGCATGCGGCCGAGCGCCTGGTCGCGCACCTGCTCCCACGGCGCGCCTGCCTCGAAGATGAAGGGCGAGGGCGCCTGACGCTCCACCCGGCTGGTCGCCGTGATGGTGAGCGCGGCATGCGCGCGGGCGACGGTCGCCACATGGGCGAGGTTGCCGAACATGTCCCGCTCGGGCGCGATGGCCTCGATCCGCGGCTCGAACTCGATCCGGCTTGTGTGCACCCGCTGCTCGTCGGTCTGGCGCGGGGTGAGGCGGAGAAGGTGCTGCGAGAAGGCAGCGCTTCGCTCGTAGCTGTAGGTCGTGGTGTGACGGACCTCGTAGAGCATCAGAGGTGCTCCGGCCCGATGGGCCCTTCGCGCTCGGCGCGGCCGCTGTGCTGGAGAGCGACAGGCACCTCGGAATGAGCGAAGAAGCCGCGGCCTAGAAGCTCGGAGATCTCCGAGAGATCCTTGCGGCAGCGGGCCATGAGCTCGCCGAGCGTGCGGCGGACCTGATCCTCGTCAGTAGACGCCATGGTGTCGGCATCGAGGAGGCGCAGCTCGGTCAGGAGTGCGAGAGCGCGGCGATGCTCGGCCCGGCGGTAGGGGCCGTCCTTGGGAAGCTCCGCCAGCACGGCCTCGAGCCGGGTGAGCTGATAGGCGAGCGCACGCGGGTTGGCCTCGTCCAGGACCAGGAGGTCGAACACTGCGGCAGCGCGGGGCATCATCATGTAGCGGTTGCGGTAGGCGGAGCTCGAATCCGAGATCACCAGCCAGGCGCGCAGGGTCGATTCCTCGTTGGCCCGTTCCTCGCCCGCCAGCCGTTCCGCCACGCGGGCAACCTCCGTGCCGCGCTCGATCCGGCGGCCCATTTCGAGGAACCGCCAGGCATAGTTGCGGGTCAGGTTCTCCTGCGCGGCGCCGGAGAAGGCGGCGAGGTTGCGGAGCGCATCGTCCATGAGGCGGAGAAGCTCGGCCGAATGGCGCAGATCGAGCCCCTCGCGCCAGCGCGGATCCGAGGACAGCCGGTCGATATAGCGCCACCCCTCCTCCGAGATCGACATGCGCGCGCGGACGGCGCCGGAGCGGAGGGCGGAGAGGGTGGCCGGCAGGCCGAAGGGCTCCGCGACATCGTTGACGAGCCGGCGGACGGCATCTCGGAAGGCCTGGGGCGGCGTGAGATCCGGCCGCTCGGTCGCGTGGCACCCGACGATGCGCAGCAGAAGCTCCGGATCCGCATCGATCCGGTTGCCGGAGAGGTAGCGGCGGAGGCACACGCTGAGAAGGCGGAGCGTCGCCTCGGCGCGTTCGGTGTTACGGCCGAGCCAGAAGACCTCATCCGCCACGCGGCTCAGGAGATCGCGGCCCGTGCGGCGGAGATGCCCGGTGGCCAGCCGGTCCGCCAGCAGGCTGCGCGAGGGCTCGGACGGATGCTCGTCCCCCGTCGGCATCACCCAGACATCCTTGCCGAAGCCGAGGGCGGGAACGGGCCTTCCCGGTGCGATCTCCGCTGCCACGCCAGCGGGGGCGAGGGACCATTCCTCCCCGGTCCAGCAAGCGAAAACGCGCATCATCCAGGGCGCCGCGGCGACGCGGCCGTTGCGCAGGACCGGCGTCTCGGCCAGCGGCGGGGTGCGGAGCGCTACATGTCCCTCCCCGCCCTCGGCGAGGAGTGCGTCGAGGGCAGCCGCATCCGTGGGTGCGGGCGGGTCGCCCGGCCGACGGCGGCGGGTGAGGTGCTCGATCTGCCAGGCATCGGCACCGGTGCCGAGGGAAGCGGCGCGCAGCTCCTCCTGCGCGGCAGGATCGCCGAGCCAGAGGCAGGGGGCATCCGCAAGGAGCAGGTCCTCGCCCAGGAGCCGCGCCGCAATGGCATGGGCGAAGGGGGCGAGCGCGCGATGGGCCAGCACGGAGGAGCCGGCGGCGTTGCCGAGGGCGAGCGCGCCCGAGCGGACGGCGAGGCTGAGCGCGGGCGCGCCGCGGGCGGCCGTCCGCTGGCGATGGAGCGCATCGACCGCCAGATCGGGCACGCCGCGGAGCATGACGTCGATCTTCTTGAGCCCGTCGAGTGTCTTCACGAAGGCCGCGCCGTCGCGCACGGTCACGTCCCCCGGCTCGACGAGCGCGGCGTTGAGGTAGCGGGCGAGATAGGCGTGGGAGAAGAAGCGCGGATCCCGCTCACCGCCCGTGAGGAGCGCGAGGCGACCCTCCCATCCCGTCAGGCTGTCGAGCAGTTCCTGGAACCGGGCGTAGTGGGAGGCGACGCGGCGGACGCCTAGATCGACGAAGGGTTCCGCAAAGCTCTGCGAGGTGGCGATGCGGTTTGCGATCAGCCAGCCGTCGCCGAGCGGAGCGTCGAGCCTGTCCGCAAGGACTACCCAGTCCCCCGCCGCGGTCCGCGCGATATCGGCCTCATAGACATAGGTGTAGCGGGCGGGAGGAGTCTCCCACCCCGCGCAATGGGCCGCGAAGGCGGTACCGCCGAAGAGGAGGCCGGGGGGCAGGATACCTTCGGCGAGGAGGCGGCCGTGCCCCTGCTCCGGCGCGCCGTAGATATCGGCGAGCGCGGCTTCCGCGAGCGTGGCGCGTTGATTGATGCCGGTCTCGATCGTCTGCCAGTCCGCCGCGGAGAGGACGATCGGCAGAGGATCGGCGGCGGTGCTGGCGCCTGGGTCGAGCGAGAAGGCGATGCCGCTCTCGGCCCGGGCCCGCTCGAGCTCGCGCGCCGTGGCGGCCAGCCCCTCGGGCCCCTCCGCCTCCATCCAGCCGAAGAGCCCGCGCCAGGCGGGGCGCAGGCTGCCGTCCGGCGCCACGGCCTCGTGATGCACGCCGCCCCGGGGGCTTGGCGCGAGCCAGCGCTCGGCAGTGGCGATGGGGCCCGAGAGGACCATGGCGGATCGTCTCCAATTCCCCGGGTGCGGCCCGGGCCGAACGCAATGCCGGGCGTTCCGGCAGCGGCGCAGCGTCTCGCAGCCAAAAGCGGCGAAGGCGCGACGATGTTGCGGCGCTCAGCCCTGACGGCGCAGGTCGAGCGTCAGCGGGAAGTCCGGGCTCATTCGCGGCGCGCGCGGCTCATAGGCGCCGGGGTTATGGCCCATGGACTGAAAGCGCGCCATGCGCCGCCCCTCCGCCTCCAGATCGTTCACCGGCTGCGTCTCCGAGCTGCGCCCGCCCGGATGCGCCACGTGGTAGACGCAGCCGCCGACCGACCGTCGCGACCATGTGTCGTAGAGATCGAAGGTCAAGGGCGCGTGCACGCCGATGGTGGGGTGCAGGCTCTGCGCGGGCTGCCAGGCGCGGAAGCGGATGCCGGCGACGGCGACGTCCCGCCGCTCGGTGGGGCTGAGGGGCACCGTGTAGCCGTTGCAGGCGATCTGGAAGCGATCGCCGAGCTCGCCGGTGACCTTGATCTGCAGACGCTCGAGCGAGCTGTCGACATAGCGCGCAGTGCCGCCGATGGCCCCGGTCTCGCCCAGCACGTTCCAGGGCTCGACCGCGGCGCGAAGCTCGAGCGTGATGTCGCGGTACTCGACATCGCCGAGGAGGGGGAAGCGGAACTCGAACTGGGCACGGAACCACTCGGGGTCGAAGCGGATGCCGAGCCCCTCCTCGAGATCGCCCAGCACCTCCAGAAAGTCGGCCCAGACGAAGTGGGGCAGCATGAACCGGTCATGGAGCCGGGTGCCCCAGTGGATGGGCGCATGCCGGCGGGGGGCACGCCAGAACCAGGCGATGAGGGCGCGGAGCACGAGCGACTGCGCCATCGCCATGCGGGGATGGGGCGGCATCTCGAAGGCGCGGAACTCCACGAGCCCGAGGCGGCCGGTGGGTCCGTCCGGCGAGTAGAGCTTGTCGATGCAGATCTCGGCGCGGTGGGTGTTGCCCGTGAGATCGGTCAGGATGTCTCGGAAGATGCGGTCCGTGAGCCAGGGGGGCGGATTGGGGCCGGCCTTCTCCGCCTCCGCCAGCGCGATCTCGAGCTCGTAGAGGACATCGGTGCGGGCTTCGTCGAGCCGCGGCGCCTGCGAGGTCGGCCCGATGAAGATGCCGGAGAAGAGATAGCTGAGCGCCGGATGCGCCTGCCAGTAGCGCACGAGGCTGGCGAGCAGGTCGGGCCGGCGGAGGAAGGGGCTGTCCGCCGGCGTCATGCCGCCGACGACGATGTGGTTACCCCCACCGGAGCCGACCATGCGGCCGTCATGCAGGAACTTTACCGTCTCGAGCCCCACATGGCGCGCGGCCTCGTAGAGCGTCTCGGTGATCTCGGTCTGCTCGCGCCAGTTGTGCGCGGGCTGGATGTTGACCTCGATGACGCCCGGGTCGGGCGTCGCCTTGATGACGTTGAGGCGGTAGTCGCTGGGCGGCGCATAGCCGTCGATATGCACCGGCTGGCCGATGGCGGCGGCCGCCTCCTCGACCGCGGCGACGAGATCGACATAGGCGTCCGCGCTGGGCACGGGGGGCAGGAAGACGCTGAGAATGCCGTTCTTGGGCTCGACCGTGATGGCCGTCCGCACCGTCTCGGTCAGGATCGCGCGCATCGGGTCGAAGCCCTCGGGCGCGCCGATCGTACCGGCGGAGGCGGCTCCGCCCGCGGCAGGCGGATCGGGCAGCGGCGGGCGAAGATGCAAGCCTTCCGGCCCGGCATCGGGAGCCGCCTCCGTGCCCTCCCCATAGCGGGACTGACGGCGAATCTCGGTCGGCGGCAGAGCCCCGCGGCTGGCGAAGGGGTCCATCTGATGCAGGAACGGATACTCGCCCTCGGGTACGTGAGGCAGCGAGGTCAGCGGCAGCCGGTAGCCGCCCGGCGCGTCGCCCGGGGCCAGGAACATGCGGCCGCGGCGGGTGCGCCATTTCTCCGTAGACCAGCGATACCGGCGGCGGCCACCCTCGCGCGCGGTCGCCTGGCTCTGCGCGAGCTGGCAGGGCAGGACGACGCAGGTGGGCTTTCCGAGGCCCCGTTCGAAGGCCTGGATCATCTGCCGCCGCTCCAGAGGGTCGTCGAGGTTGTTTGTCTCGGGGTCGAGATTGATCGGCAGGCGGCCCTCCTGGAAGACGTAGAAGGCCGGATCCTCGAAGGCGGGCTCGGCCGTACCCTCGGGCAGATCGAGTGCGTCGGTCAGCGCATCGGCCAGCCGCTCGGCATCGCGCACGGTGGCGGTGCCCTCGGCTTCGGGCGCGATCAGGGCCGGGTCCTGCCAGAGAGGCAGGCCGTCGGCCCGCCAGTAAAGCCCGAAGGCCCAGCGGGGAAGCTGCTCGCCCGGGTACCACTTGCCCTGCCCGTAGTGGAGCACGCCATGCGGCGCGAAAGCGTCCCGCAACCGGCGCATCAGCTTGTCGGCATACCGGCGCTTGGTGGGGCCGACGGCACCGGTGTTCCACTCGTCCGCATCCCGATCCGCCGCGGCGACGAAGGTCGGCTCGCCCCCCATCGTCAGGCGCACATCGTCGGCCGCGAGCCGGGCGTCCACGGCATGGCCGGCCGCGTCGATCTCGGCCCAGGCGGCATCGGTGAAGGGGAGGGTGATGCGCGGCTCCTCCCGCACGCGGCGCACCTCCATATGATGCGCGAAATCGACCTCCGCACGCTCGTGCCCGCCGGTGATTGGTGCGGCGGACGCGGGGGCCGGCGTGGCGGCCAGCGGGATGTGCCCCTCCGCGGCGAAGAGGCCGGAGGTCGGGTCTAGCCCGATCCAGCCCGCGCCGGGAGCATAGACCTCGCACCAGGCATGGAGATCGGTGAAGTCGGCCTCCGGACCGCTCGGCCCGTCCACCGCCTTCACGTCCGGCGTGAGCTGGATGAGATAGCCCGAGACGAAACGGGCGGCGACGCCAAGCCGGCGCATGAGGTGAACCAGCAGCCAGCCCGAATCGCGGCAGGAGCCGAGCGCCTTCTCGAGCGTCTCCTCCGGCGTCTGCACACCGGGCTCCATGCGGATGGTGTAACCGACGGCCTGATAGACGGCCTGGTTGATCTCCACGAGCCAGTCGATCGTGCTCTCGTTCTGGCGTGGCAGGCTCGCAAGGAACGCCTCGAACCGGGGCCCGTAGTCGGGTGCGAGTTCGAAATAGGGGGTTAGGTCCTTCTTCAGCTCAGCCCCGTAGTCATAGGGGAAAGTCTGGGCGTGCTCCTCGAGGAAGAAATCGAAGGGGTTCACCGCCGCCATGTCGGCGACGAGGTCGACCGTCACCTCGAAATGATCGACCTTATCCGGAAAGACCGCACGGGCGAGGTAGTTGCCGAAGGGGTCCTGCTGCCAGTTCAGGAAATGCGCTTCGGGCGTGACCTTCTGGCTGAAGGACAGGATCTTGGTGCGCGAATGGGGCGCCGGACGCAGGCGGATCACCTGTGGGCCGAGGGCGATGCGCCGGTCGTAGCGGTAGGTCGTGCGATGCGTGATCGCCGCGTTGATGCTCATGCCCGTCCCTGACCTAGGTTCTCCGGGTCACGGTGCGGTGCAGCGTTGCGGGCTGTCAATCACAGTGCGAAGACGGATGGAGCGGCCCGCCCGGCTGTGCCGCGGGGGTCTCGGCAAGGACGAGAGGGAGGCGTGAGATGGACGTGATCAAGAGCGGCGCGCGGCCGACGAAGCGAGCACCCGCCGAGTACTTCACCGGCGAAGTCTTTCAGGACCCGATCATTGAGGCGCCCGAGCCCGCGCGCATTCGGGCGGTGATCGTGCACTTCATGCCTGGGGCACGGACCAACTGGCACACCCATCCGCTGGGCCAGACCCTGCGCGTGGTCTCCGGCGTGGGGCGTGTTCAGAAGGAGGGCGAGGGTGTGCAGGAGATCCTGCCGGGCGACACGGTCTGGATCCCGCCCGGGGAGCGGCACTGGCACGGAGCGGCGCCCGGCCATGCGATGACGCATCTGGCCATGCAGGAATTCGACGCCGAGGCAGGCAACCACATCAGCTGGGCCGAGCCGGTTTCGGAGGAGGACTACAACACCGACCCTGTATAGAGGCTCGCAACGGCGGGGCCGTCAAGCCCCGCGCCGTCGCCGAGGGTGATGCGGCGGTTCTGCCTGCCGCCTCGGAGAACGGTGTCAGAAGCGCTGGCAGGTACCGTGACCGGAGCGCGTGAAACCCTCCGCCTCGGCATCGAGATGGGTGCTGAAGCCGCCGCCCACCTGGGCGTTGACGCGCATCTGCCAGCCCGAGCAGCGGAGCGAAGCGACGGGGGCACCCTCCGCCGGATCGCCGGAATGGCTCTCGATGCAGGAAAGCGGATGGTCGGCCACGCCCGCGCCGATGGCGCGCAGCACGTAACAGCTGCCCTGCGTGTTCTCGTAGCCTGCCGCCGCGCGAACATCGGGGTGCAGGCAGGTATCGGCCGGGTCGCTGACGAGCGCGAATTGATCGGTGAAGTCGGGACGCGTGCTGCCGGAGATCCTGTCGTCGTCGGTGAGCATCGCGCTCTGCTCCTCGCAGAGAAGCGCTGTGGGAGGCACCGCGGCGCGGAGTGCCTCAACATCCTCCGCCTGCTGGCGGGCATCGACCGAGACGGCCAAAAAGACAAGGCCTGTGACGGCCGACACACTGACTGCTTGCTTCCACATTATGATAACCACAACTCGAGTACCCAATTACGCTTCCACAATACGGGGCCGGGTTCCGTGTTCGCCAGAGCGATTGATGGGACTCGCCTTGGCGTTGAGGGATTGATCGGCATTCGGGTCAGTACGGGACTTGCAACGCCTCAAAATGACCCAGCGCTTACAAAGCGCTTGCAGGACCTTCACCTAGAAGTTGTTCGCTCAACTACAGGTTATGATGGTGATTCGCTGGGTGGCGTGTCGCTTCGGATCCTCCGTTGATCGCGCCGCGCCAAGGCCTTATGGCTCGCGTCAAAAGCCGCATTGCCCTGCTCGAGGAGCGCCCATGTCGCTGAGCGTCGAACGTCTGGCCATCCCCGAGGTGTGCATCATCACGCCGAAGCGGCATGGCGACCACCGCGGCTTCTTCAGCGAGGTTTGGAACGCGCGGACCTTTGCGGAGGCGGGCATCACGCTTGATTTCGTGCAGGACAACCATGCCCGCTCGGCGGAGAAGGGCACGGTGCGCGGCCTCCATTTCCAGACCCCGCCGCACGCACAGGACAAGCTGGTGCGCGTGGTGCGCGGCAGCATTCTCGACGTGGCGGTCGATATCCGCACCGGCTCGCCCACCTACGGCCAGCATGTGAGCGCGGTGATCTCGGCGGAGAAGGGCAACCAGATCCTGGTGCCCGTGGGTTTCGCGCATGGCCTCGTCACGCTCGAGCCCGATACGGAAGTGATCTACAAGGTCACGGACTTCTATTCGCCGGAGTGTGACAAGGGCCTGCGCTGGAACGACCCGGCGCTGGGGATCGACTGGGGGCTGGGCGAGGAGGATGCCGTCCTCTCCGCCAAGGACGGAGTGCAGCCCATGCTGTCGGAGCTGCCCGCCCACTTCGACTATGCTCGCGGCGAGCATACTGGGGGCTGAGCGATGCGCGTGATCGTCACTGGCGGGGCCGGCTTCATCGGCTCGGCGCTCGTACGCCACCTCGCGGGGCAGCGGCTGGCGAAGGTCTGGGTGGTCGACGCGCTGACCTATGCCGGCAGCCGGGAGACGCTGGCGCCGGTCGAGGGTCGCTTCACCTTTGTGCACAAGGACATCCGGGACCGCGAGGCGATGACGTCGCTGGTGGCCGAGGTGGCGCCGGATGCGGTCATCCACCTGGCGGCGGAGAGCCATGTGGATCGCTCGATCGACGGGCCGGGCGACTTCATCAGCACCAATGTCAGCGGCACCTTCACCCTGCTCGAGGCCGTGCGCGGCTGGTGGCAGGGGCTGGGCGAGGACGCCCGCGCCGCGTTCCGCTTCCACCATGTCAGCACGGATGAGGTCTATGGCTCGCTGGGGCCGGAGGGGGCGTTCACCGAGACCACGCCCTACGCGCCGAACTCGCCCTACTCCGCCTCGAAGGCCGCGTCGGACCATCTGGTGCGGGCCTGGCATCACACCTACGGGCTTCCCGTCGTCACAACCAACTGCTCGAACAACTACGGGCCTTACCACTTTCCCGAGAAGCTGATCCCGCTGGTGATCATCAACGCGCTCGAAGGCAAGCCGCTGCCGGTCTATGGCCGCGGCGAGAACGTGCGCGACTGGCTCTTCGTCGAGGACCACGCGCGCGCGATCTGGGAGGTCTGCCGCCGCGGACGCGTGGGCGAGGTCTACAATATCGGCGGCGAGGCGGAGCGGCAGAACATCGAGGTGGTGCGCGCGATCTGCGCGGGGCTCGACACGCGGCTGCCCGAGGGCGCGCCGCGCGAGCGGCTGATCGAGTTCGTGACGGACCGGCCGGGGCACGACGCCCGCTATGCCATGGACATCTCCAAGATCCGCGCCGAGCTCGGCTGGGCGCCGGCGGAGAGCTTCGAGAGCGGGCTCGGTCGCACCATCGACTGGTTCCTGGAGAACCGCGCGTTCTGGGAAGCGATCCGCGCCCGGCGCTATGGTGGGCAGCGGCTCGGCCTCGGCACCGCGGCGAAGGCGGGCTGATGGTCGACCTGCTCGTGACCGGGGCGGCCGGCCAGCTCGGCTGGGAGACGGTGCGCCGCGCGCCCGAAGCGGGGCTGACGGTCAGCGCCGTTGCCCGTCGGGACCTTGACATCACGAACCGCGCGGCGGTGCGGGAGCTGGTCGCGCGGCTCGGGCCCAAGGTCATCCTCAACGCCGCCGCCTACACAGCCGTCGACAAGGCGGAGGAGGAGCGCGAGGCGGCCTTCGCCGTGAATGCGGAGGCGCCGGGGCATCTCGCCGAAGCGGCGGCGGAGACGGGTGCCGCGCTCATCCATATCTCGACCGACTACGTCTTCGACGGCACAAAGGACAGCGCCTGGACCGAGGATGACCCCGTCGCTCCCCTCGGCGTCTACGGCGAGAGCAAGCTGGCCGGCGAAAGGGCCGTGGCCGAACGCTGCCCGCGCCACGCGACGCTGCGCACCGCCTGGGTCTACGGCGTCGAGGGCAAGAACTTCGTGCGCACCATGCTCCGCCTCGGCGCCGAACGGGACGCGTTGCGCGTGGTGGGGGACCAGACCGGATCACCCACCTTCGCGGGCGATCTCGCCGCCTGCTGCCTGCAGCTCGCCCAGCGCCTCGCCGATGCGCCCGAGGGCGGCGAGGGCTGGGGCGTCTTCCACGCCGCGGGCCGGGGTGAGACGTCGTGGCACGGGCTGGCGGAAGCGGTCTTCGAGCATGCCGCCCCCCGGACCGGTCGCCGCCCGAGCGTCGCGGCTATCACCACCGCCGAGTATCCGACGCCCGCGCGGCGCCCGGCGAACTCGGTCCTCGATTGCGCGCGCCTCGCCCGGGTCCATGGGATCGCGCTCCGCCATTGGCGCGTCGCGCTCGCGGAGATGCTGGACGAGACGCTGGACCGCGAAGGGAGCGCTTCATGAAAGGCATCATCCTGGCCGGCGGGTCCGGCAGCCGGCTCTGGCCCGTCACGCGCGCGGTCTCGAAGCAGCTCTTGCCGGTCTATGACAAGCCGATGATCTACTACCCGCTCAGCACGCTGATGCTGGGCGGCATCCGCGAGGTGCTGATCATCACCACGCCCGCCGATGCGCCCGCCTTCCGCGCGCTGCTGGGCGACGGCGGCCAGTGGGGCATCAGCATCGAATGGGCGGTGCAGCCGAGCCCCGACGGCCTGGCGCAGGCCTTCATCATCGGGCGGGACTTCGTCGGCGGTGACGGGGTGGCGCTTGTGCTGGGGGACAACATCTTCTTCGGCCACGGCCTGACCGAGCGGATCCAGAGCGCCGTGGCCCGGACGGGCGCGCAGGGCGGCGCCACGGTCTTCGGCTATCAGGTGCGGGATCCCGAACGCTTCGGCGTGGTCAGCTTCGACGGCGAAGGCCGGGCCGAGACGATCGAGGAGAAGCCGGAGGCGCCGAAATCCGACTGGGCGGTGACCGGGCTCTATGTCTATGACAACGCGGTACTCGACATCGCTGCCGGCATCGCTCCCTCGCCCCGCGGCGAGCTCGAGATAACGGATGTGAACGCCGCCTATCTCGGGCGCGGGGATCTTTTCGTCGAGCGCCTCGGCCGCGGCTTCACCTGGTTCGACACCGGCACGCATGACAGCCTCGCCAAAGCCACCGCCTTTGTTCAGATCACCGAGGAGGTGCAGCAGCGCCGGATCGGCGTACCGGAGGAGATCGCCTTCTCCCAGGGCTGGATCGACGCGGACGCGATGATGGCGCTGGGCATGGCCCTGAAGAAGAACGGCTACGGCCAGTACCTGATGGCCCGCGCGCGCGAAGGGTGACCGGCCCGTCAGGGACAGGCCGCCGGCAACCATTCCTTCACGCGAACCCTGCACCCTTGCCGATGTGAGCGGTTTGCGTGTGGGAGGTACAAATGCACGTTGCTACCGAAGAGAAGAGCGGGAACCTGGTCGTCACGCTCAAGGATCCGCGGCTCGACCATGCCGTGTCGTCCGCGTTCCGGGACTATCTGCTGGGCCTCGAGACCGAGGGGCGTCCCCTGGTGCTCGATCTCTGCCATGTGGAGTTCATGGATTCGAGCGGCCTCGGCGCGCTCGTCGGCGTGCGCAAGCGCCTCGGCTGGTCCGCCAAGATCGTGCTGGCCAGCGTCCGAAGCCCCGTCTACCGCGTCTTCGAGCTCGCGAAGATGACCGGCGTCTTTACCTTCTACACCTCGGTCGACGCCGCAATCTCGCGCACATCGGGCGAGGACGACGCCTGGGGCAAGGGCCGGGCGATGGCAAGCTGAGCACGGAGCGAGGCGCCGCGCGGCGGGCGCTCAGGCGCGCCGCCGGCATCCCATGAGCCCGAGAACCCCGATGGCGCCCAGCGCGAGCGGCAGCGTCGCGGGCACCGGCACAACCGCCGCCTCGAAGGTCTCGTAGGTGAAGATCGACTGCGCTGGTGGTGGCGGCGGGTCGCCCGGCCCCGTGACGGAGGCCAGCTCTTCGATGCCGAAGAAATTCGGCGGCGTCGAGGACGCGACGATGTCGGCCGGGTCCGCAGCGAGGAGGGCGGCGATGGCCGAGCCTAGGAAGAGGTCGCCGATGGCGCTCGTGTTCGCGAAGACGACGCCCAGGCCAAAGCTCGTCTGCTCACCGAAGGCGCTGTCGAGGTCACCTGTGAGAATGATCCCGTCGATCGCGGCACCGAAAGCGATGGTGTCGTCTAAGACCGTCGCCTGAAGGTTCGAGATGCCGATGGTGACGACGTCCGTCGCTCCCCCGCCGAAGAGCGTCACGCTTCCCGACCCGACGCCGAGATAGGTCTCGGATGTCGAGCTTGCGCCCGAAGGCGGCGTGCCTGCGTCCTCGATCACGAGCGTCGCCTCGGCGACGATCGGTGCGAAGGGCGCTGTCGGATCGGCCGTGGAGGAACCGAGATCGATGTTGCCGGCCACGTTGATCCTGAGGTCCACCGCACCTGCCGGCGATGCCAGCGCCAGCATCGCGACCGCGGCCATCGTCTTCGTGAGATCCATCCGAACCCCCTCCCTATCGATCTACCCCTGCAAGGCTCGGCCGATTCGAGCCTGGAGGCAATCGCAAAGGGGCCGCTTCGGACAGGCTCAGAGCACGTAGCGGCGCAGATCCGACGACTGAGAAAGGTCGGCCAGCTGCGTCTCGACCATCGCGCCATCGACCGTCACCGTCTCCCCCTCCCGGTCGGGCGCCGTGAAGCTCAGCTCCTCGAGCACGCGCTCCAGCACCGTGTGCAGCCGCCGGGCGCCGATGTTCTCGATCTCGGCATTCACCTCCGCCGCGATGCGCGCGAGCGCTGCGACCCCATCCTCCGCAAAGGAAAGCGCCACTCCCTCCGCCTGCATGAGCGCCTCGTACTGGCGGGTGAGGGCGAAGTCCGTATCGGTCAGGATCGCGCGGAAATCGGCCTCCGTCAGGGCCTGGAGCTCGACCCGGATCGGCAGACGCCCCTGCAGCTCCGGCAAAAGGTCCGACGGCTTGGCGATGTGGAAGGCCCCTGACGCGATGAAGAGGATATGATCGGTCTTCACCGACCCGTGCTTCGTGGTGACGGTCGTGCCCTCGATAAGCGGCAGGAGGTCGCGCTGCACGCCCTCGCGGCTCACATCCGCGCCCTGCCGCGAGGCGGAAGTCGCCACCTTGTCGATCTCGTCGAGGAAGACGATGCCGTTCTGCTCCACGAGCCGGATCGCGTCCCGCGTGATCTGCTCCTGATCGATCAGCTTGTCCGCCTCCTCCGCGATCAGCACATCGTAGCTCTCCAACACGGTCATTCGCCGCCGCTTGGTCCGCCCCGAAAAGGCCTTGCCGAAGATGTCGCCGAGATTGGCCATCCCACCCTGGGGCATGCCGGGGATCTCGAGCATCTGCATCGGATTCGAGGTGTCCGCGACCTCGAGCTCGATCACCGTGTCGTCGAGCTTGTTGTCGCGCAGCTTCTGCCGGAACGAGTTCTTCGTGGTCTCCGAGGCGTGCTCACCGACGAGCGCGGTCAGCACGCGCTCCTCCGCCGCCTTGTGCGCGGTCGCGCGCAGCTCCTGGCGCCGCGTCTCTCGCGCCATGACGATGGCGGTCTCGACGAGGTCGCGCACGATCTGCTCCACGTCGCGGCCCACATAACCGACCTCGGTGAACTTCGTGGCCTCGACCTTCAGGAACGGCGCATTGGCAAGCCTGGCCAGGCGGCGGGAGATCTCGGTCTTGCCCACGCCCGTCGGCCCGATCATGAGGATGTTCTTCGGAGACACCTCCTCGCGCATGCCGGCCTCGAGCTGCTGGCGGCGCCAGCGGTTGCGCAGGGCAATGGCGACGGCGCGCTTGGCGGCGCGCTGCCCGATGATGAAACGGTCGAGCTCCGAGACGATCTCGCGGGGCGTCAGCTCGGTCATGCAGTCCTCCGGTTGGGTTCCGCGCAGATAGTCCGACGGCGCCGGCACCGCCAGCCCCCACGCCGTTTCGGCCGCGGCGCCGCATGCGGCGAGACGGGGGCCGCGCCGGAGACCGAGGCCACCCGCACCGCTGTCGGCCAGTACCGTCGTGACCGGCATCGCCGAGCGGCTCGAAGCCCGTAGGTGCAAACCATGTTCTTTAAATGTTCACATCCGCCACCCTACGCTGACGTGGGCGGGCGCGGGCGCTGTACGACCCCGATCAGATTGCGGAGAGATCCTTCGGGGGCGGCCAGATCTGCCGCTCGGGCCAGTTCCGCTGGATGTGGCGGGGCTGCATAGTCCAGCCGATCGGCACGAAGAAGCGCTGGCGGGTATAGCCCCAGAGCACCATGCCGAAAGCGACCACCGCGGTGATGCCCCAGGCGAGCTCGAAGACGGTCATCGTGTAGCCCGCCTGGTAGACGACGTTGACAACCAGGGGCCGTGCCATGGCAAGCCAGATGGCCACAAGTACCGGGATCCGGTCGATCCGCATGGCATAGAGAAAGCCCGCGACGAAGAGGAAGACGAGCACCGCCACGTCGAACCCGGCCGGCAGCGCCTCCGCCAACCGCCCAGCGATCAGCGCCACGATGGCGGTGCTGATCACATGCAGCGGCCGCGCCGCCTGCAACCCGAACCAGTCCCCGTAGAGATCGAGCCAGCGCGCCTTGACCATGCCAAGCACCGCCAGCGTGCCGAAGAAGGCCATGCTCCAGGGCTGGTCGATGAAGGCTGCGAGAAAACCCCGCGGGCTGAACCCCTCGATCTGCCCCCAGTTCTCGGCCTTCGAGCCCTTGAAGAAGAGAAAGAGCGAGATCACCGAGAAGGTCACGATGGGCGAGATCAGCCCCGCCAGCCGGAACCGATAGGCATAGATCATCATGCCAACGGTCGTCGCAGAATAGATCACCGTGATGAATTCGAGCCCCGGCAGCGCGCGCAGTGTCGGCGTCGAGAGCGAGAGGGCGAGCGCGAAGGAAGCTGGCCCGAGCAGTCCCAGCATCGAGCCCGGCCAGATCATCCCCCGCCGCCGCACGAGCCACTCGGCCATGACCCAGGTGACGATGCCTGCAGCGATCATGAAGGGGATCGGCGTCGTCGTCCGGCCCACATCGATCCCGGCGATCGCGAAGGTCATGCCCGCATAGCCGATCCAGCCGAAGAAGATGACGTTGACCCAGAAGACCTCGAGCTTCTTGTTGCGCTGGGGCTCGCCCACCGGGTCGGCCAGGGCCAGCTCGCGGCCGTAGATCAGCGGCTTGCGCAGCATCCATTCGAGTAACTGCCCGAGCGCGCCGCCCGGCGCCGCCCGCCCCTGCCCGGCTGCCTCGCTCATGCCTCGACGATCTCCACCACGGCGTTGGCGTTGGTGTAGACGCAGATCTCGGCTGCGATGGCGAGAGCCCGACGGGCGACCGCTTCCGCGTCCATCTCCGTGTCCGACAGCGCGCGTGCGGCGGCGAGCGCATACATCCCGCCCGAGCCGATGGCGGCCACGCCACCGTCGGGCTCCATCACGTCGCCGTTGCCGGTGACGACGAGCAGTGTCGCTCCGTCCGTCACGATCAGCATCGCCTCGAGATTGCGGAGCATCTTGTCCGTGCGCCAGTCCTTGGCGAGCTCGACCGCGGCGCGCAGCAGCTGGCCCGGCGCGGCCTCCAGCTTCGCCTCGAGCTTCTCGAGGAGCGTGAAGGCGTCCGCCGTCGCCCCCGCAAAGCCCACGACCACGTCATGCCCGCCGGGCGAGATGCGGCGCACCTTGGTGGCCGTCGCCTTGATCACGGTCTGCCCGAGGCTGACCTGCCCGTCGCCCGCGATGGCCACGCGCCCGCCCTTCTTCACGCCCACGATCGTCGTGCCGTGCCAGCGCGCGTCCTGCCGATCCGTCATGCCGCTCTCCCGCACCGGCCCCCGCCGGCATCCCCATCGGTCCTGCCAGGTATCTACGTGTATCTGGCACCCGCGGTTTCAAAGGCCTATAGGACGATGGCGATTTCGAGGAGGGGCCGATGCGCCGCGCCGAGTTGGCCCGTGAGACGGCCGAGACCAAGATCACCGTCGAGCTCGACCTCGACGGTACCGGAGCGTCCGACTGCGCGACCGGCATCGGCTTTTTCGACCATATGCTGGACCAGATCGCGCGGCACAGCCTGATCGACCTCCGCCTGCGCGCCGAGGGCGATCTCCATATCGACGACCATCACACGGTCGAGGATGCGGGCATCGTGCTCGGCCAGGCGCTGGCGCAGGCGCTCGGCGACAAGCGCGGGATCCGGCGCTATGGCGCCAGCCTCCTGCCCATGGACGAGGCGCTGGTACGCGCAGCGCTCGATCTTTCCGGCCGGCCCTTCCTCGTCTGGGACCTGCCGATGCCGAGTGCCAAGATCGGGACCTTCGATACCGAACTCGTGCGCGAGTTCTTCACCGCGCTCGCCATGAACGCGCGCATGACGCTGCATGTGAGCCGCCTCGCGGGGGAGAACAGCCACCACATCGCGGAGGCGGCCTTCAAGGCGGTGGCGCGGGCACTGCGCGAAGCGGTGGAGCCCGATCTGCGGCGCGAGGGCGCACTGCCCAGCACCAAGGGAGCGTTGTGATGCGGGGCACACCCTGATGGAGACCGAACTCTACACCATTCACGCACGCGACGGGCTCGACGAGAAGCTGCGCATCGTCGGCGACGGACGGCATCCGCTGGGCGTGATCCCGCCGCTCTGGGCGCTCTGGCGAGGTTGCTGGATCGTGCTCCTCGCGGAGATCGCGCTCCTCGCACTCGTCGCCAGCACCGTGCCGCTGGCCTTCGGCACCGTCTATGTCGGGCTCCTCGTGCTGACGGTCCTCGAGGGCTCGACGCTAGAGCGCACGGAGCTGCGCCTGCGGGGCTGGCGCGAGGTTGCGGTGACGGAGGCGCGCTCGGAGGAGGGCGCGGAAGAGGAGTATCGGGCGGGCCGGGCGGTTTCGCCGTGAGCACGGTCATCGTCGACTATGGCTCGGGCAATCTGCGCTCCGCCGAGAAGGCCTTCGAGCGAATGGCGGCGGAGCGCGGCGGAGCGGGCGCGCCGCTGGGCGGGTCCGTGAGCGTCTCGGGCGATCCGGAGGTGGTGGCCCGTGCCGAGCGCATCGTCCTGCCAGGCGTCGGCGCCTTTGCCGATTGCCGCGCCGGTCTCATGGCGGTCGACGGGCTCTTCGACGCGGTGGCGGAACGGGTGGCGGAAGGGTATCCCTTCCTCGGCATCTGCGTCGGCATGCAGCTCATGGCGACGCGCGGGCTCGAACACGGGGAGACGCCGGGCTTCGACTGGATCCATGGCGATGTCGTGCGCCTCGAACCTAACGATCCCCTGCTCAAGGTGCCGCAGATCGGCTGGAACGAGCTTACGATCACGGCGCCCGATCATCCGGTGCTGGCCGGCATCGGCCCCGGGGCGCATGCCTATTTCGTGCACTCCTACCATCTGCGCGTCCGCATCCCCGAGCACCGGCTGGCGCATGTGGGCTACGGGCACATGGTTGCCGCTGTAGTGGGGCGGACCAACATGGTGGGCACGCAGTTCCATCCGGAGAAGAGCCAGGAGACCGGGCTCACCCTCATCGGCAACTTCCTCGCCTGGGAGCCCTGAGCGCCCCGATGCCAGCGGTCGCCCGGTGGGGCGCGGTCACGGGCGCTCACGGCTTTGCGAGACGGCGGCATCAACGCTGGCGGTGCGGCATTCGGTGCCCATTTCCTTCCTGCATCGACAACGCCATGCAGGGAAACGACATGCGCCTTCTCGCCACCACCGCCTTCGCCGCTGCCCTCGGCCTCGCGGCCCTTAGCCCCATCGCCGCAAGCGCCTCGGAGGACCCGGTCTACCAGTCCTTCCTCGGCACCGCGATCGACGGCACGGATCCGGTCGCCTACTTCACGGAGGGCAAGCCCGTGGAAGGCTCCTCGGAGTTTACGCATGACTGGAACGGCGCCAACTGGCGCTTCTCCAGCGCGGAGAACCGGGACCTCTTCGCCGCGAACCCGGAGCAATACGCGCCCCAATACGGCGGCTATTGTGCCTGGGCGGTGAGCCAGGGCTACACGGCATCGACCGATCCGGAGGCCTGGGCCATCGTCGATGGCAAGCTCTACCTCAACTACAATGCCGATGTTCAGAGCCGCTGGAACAAGGACGTGCCCGGGCACATCGCCTCGGCAGATGGGAACTGGCCCAAGGTCCTCGAGTAACCGGACCCAGGCCGGGCTTGAGAGCCCAGGCCCGCGACCCGGGCGGCGCGCTCAGGTGCCGTCCGGGACCAGATGCTTGTCGATGAGGGTCGCGATCCGTTCGGGGCCGAGGATCGGCGGCAGCACGCTCTTCACGGTGCCCTTGGCGTCGATCAGGTAGATGAAGCCGCCATGGGCGAAGATCGGCCGGCCGAGCGGATCGGTCGCGACCTCCGTCACTTGGACCTGAAAGGCCGCGCGCGCCGCCGCAAGCGCCTCGGCCGAGCCAGTGAGGCCGAGTAAGCGCGGGTGCCAGCCCGGCATTGCCTCGGCCAGCGCCTCGGGCGTGTCACGCGCGGGATCGACCGTGATCATGAGCGGCTGTACCGCCTCCCCCGCCGGGCCCAGCGCATCGATCGCCGCCGCCATGCGCGGCAACGCTACGTCACAGATCGACTCGCAACCCGCATAGCCGAAGAAGAGCACCAGCGGCGTGCCCCTCAGGCTCTCATGGCTCATCCGCTCGCCCGTATGCGCCACGAGGTCGAAGCGCGGCTCGATCTTGATCGGGAAGCCGCCGGCCAGCGGGACGGGGGCGCGGCCGGCGCGGTCGTTCCGCGTCCCCGCCGGCCCCTCCTCGAGCGCCGTGTTCGCCGGCTGTCCGCCCGCCGGATGCTCCTTCGGCTCCGTCTCCGCGGCCTCGCGCATCTTCTTGGCGACCGCCTCGTAGTCGTGGTGCTCCGTGCCATGGGCGCCCGCGGCCCCCGGTGCTGCAAGGGCGAGCACCGCGGCGGCGATGAACGCATGGCTCACGCGGCCCGCGCGCATCAGAAGTTCTCCTCCGCGTATTTCTCGTCCGCCTCCTTGCCGAGGCCGAGATGGCCCGTGGTATCGATCCGCTCGTGGATGAGCGGGTCGCGTCGGAACCACGGGCCCTTCTCACCGATCGGGTTCTCGGTGCGGGCCTCCCAGCCCTTGGTGAAGTTGTTGGTCTTCGCCGTCTCGCCGCCGACCGTCACGGTCTGGACTTGCATGATCTCGGCCCCCTTCGTCACCTCAGGGTCGCCGACGAGGAGACCGTCGACCGTCACCGTCTGCCCGCAATAGGCCGCGAGATCGTAGGTGCCGCCCGAGAAGATCGGCTGGATGTTCTTGAAGACGAGCAGCGTCTTGCCGTCGGCCACGCGCTCCAGAACCATCTGCCTGAGGCCACCGCCGCAATCCTCGGGGCAATCCCCCGTCAGCGCGCAGACCGCATCCGTGACCTTCGCCTCGAAGCGGGCCTTGGTCTCGCCATGGGCGAGATTCCAGTTCTTCGCCTCCGATCCCTCGCTGAAATCCGCAGCACCCGCCGGGGCTGCGAGGAGCACGGCAACAGCCGCCATCGTCATCCGTTTCATGGCGCGCCTCACTGCTTGTTGGGGTCGGGGAAGGCGAAGGGGGGCACGACGCCGAAATCCTCGTGAGTGAGGTTCACGATGCCCTCGTCCGTCACGACTTCGGAGACCATGAGGTATTTGATGTCGTCCACCTCGTGCAGCATGCCCTCGGCCGTGACGCGGTGGCTCTGCACATCGAGAAGCGCGGTGCCGTCGGCGATGTCAGGGTCGCCCTCCCACTTCATGACCATGTAGACGGTGCCATCGTCGGCGAGGATGCCCACGGGGATGCCGCCCGCGGCACACCACATCGCACAGGTATGGTGCGCGGTGCCCAGCACCGTATCGTACCAGCCCATGACGCCGGAGTAGTAGCACCAGGTGTCGATGACCTCGCCGGTGACGGTCACCTTCTCCGCCGCCGCCTGCGCCATGCTGCCGAGGAGCATGACCGCCCCCGCCGCCAGCGCGCCGGCCCGCTTGAGGCTCATGTCGCGTCCTCCCTTCTGTGTTCTGAACGGTGACCTGAGCCTAGCGAAGCGGCGCGGGAGCACATGTCAACTTTTCGTGGTCCCTCACGATGTCAGGCGGTGCGGCGTATCGACGGGCCGACGCGGGCTGGTCCCCCGGCGCCCGCTCGGCTAGACGGGCGCCGCATGAGAGTGAGCGAGGGGCGGCGCGCGATGATCCTCTACCCGGCCATCGATCTGAAGGACGGCGTCTGTGTGCGTCTTCTGCGCGGCGAGATGTCGGCCGCGACGGTCTTCAACGACGACCCGGCCGCGCAGGCGCGCGCCTTCGAGGCAGCGGGCTGCGGGTGGCTGCACATCGTGGATCTCAACGGCGCCGTCGAAGGCCGGCCGGTCAATGCGGCGGCCGTCGAGGCCATCCTCGGCGCGATCTCCATCCCCGCGCAACTCGGCGGCGGCATCCGCAGCCGAGCGACGATCGAGGACTGGCTCGCCCGCGGTGTCGCCCGCGTCATCCTCGGCACCGTGGCGCTGCGCGACCCCGCGCTGGTGCGGGAGGCCGCGAAGGCCCATCCTGGCCACATCGCTGTCGGCATCGACGCGCGCGGCGGGCGCGTGGCGGTGGAGGGCTGGGCCGAAACCTCGGAGGTGACGGCCACGGAGCTTGCGCGCCGCTTCGAGGACGCAGGCGTCGCCGCCATAATCTACACGGATATCGAGCGCGACGGCGCCATGCAGGGCCCCAATGTCGAGGAGACGGCGGCACTGGCCCGCGCCGTCTCCATCCCGGTGATCGCCTCGGGCGGTGTGAGCTCGCTGGAGGATCTTGCCGCGCTCAAGGCCAGCGGCGCCCCGCTCGACGGCGTGATCTCTGGCCGGGCGCTCTACGACGGGCGGCTGGACCCCGCCGCCGCGATCAAGCTGCTGGCAGAGCCCGCCGCCTGACCGGCGCGGTCCGTGTCCGCCGCAGGCAAGCGCAAAAACGCGCGTCCACTGGCCGGGCGACGCGCGTCGTTCTGCTTACATGGCGGCGGCAGTGCCACCCGCACCACCGCAGCGCCGATCACGCAACCGGCCCCCTACACTCGACGCCCCTCACGCCGGACCGGCCCCTCAGGAACGCAAGCTTAGAACTCGACTGACGAAGACTGACGGCTCTCATACTCCTCCGAAGCAAGCCGCACGCCCGCTTCTCCGCCGTTACGCTGCACGCCGCCAAGATCAGGCTGTACGCCAAGCGCTACCGATGCCTGACCGTTCACCACAACGTCGGGCCCGCTGACCGCGATCACCATCACCCCGCCGAAGAGGGCAAGGGCGACGGCAAGAGCGACTGCGATCAGTGAGCTCGCAATCCCGGTCTCCCGGTATGTGCCATTCGCTTGCTGCATGTCATCGGTCCCCCGGCGCGGGTTTTGCCTCCCCGCACCACGGTGGTAGTTAAGGGAGTAGGCGGAGAGTCTCTGTGTCACACGACACAGCATCGTCGCATTTCCGGACCTTGACGTAAGGCCTGCCCGCAAGTCACTGGGATGCTTGGCCATCCCGAGGAGCCCGCCATGCTCAAGACCCGCGTCATTCCCTGCCTCGACGTCGCCGAGGGGCGGGTGGTCAAGGGCGTCAATTTTGTCGATCTGCGCGATGCGGGCGATCCGGTGGAACAGGCCAGCCTCTATGACGCCGCAGGGGCGGACGAGCTCTGCTTTCTCGACATCACGGCAAGCCATGAGGACCGCGGCACGATCCTCGACGTCGCCCGCCGCACGGCCGAGCGCTGCTTCATGCCGCTTACCGTGGGCGGCGGGGTGCGCACGCTCGAGGATATCCGCGCGCTCCTGCTCGCCGGGGCGGACAAGGTGAGCATCAACACCGCGGCCGTGAAGGATCCCGCCTTCGTGGCGGCGGCGGCGGCCAAGTTCGGCAGCCAGTGCATCGTGGTGGCCATCGATGCGAAAGCGAGCGGTGCAACGCCTTCGGGCTTCGAGATCTTCACCCATGGCGGCCGGCGCGAGACGGGCATCGATGCGCTGGCCTTCGCGCGGGAGATGGAGGCGCGAGGCGCGGGCGAGATCCTGCTGACCTCGATGGACCGGGACGGTACGAAGGCCGGCTTCAACCTCGCGCTCACCCGCACCATCGCCGACGCGCTCGAGATCCCCGTAATCGCCTCGGGTGGCGTGGGCACGCTCGATCATCTGGTCGAAGGGGTGGCGGAGGGCCATGCCTCCGCCGTTCTCGCCGCCTCGATCTTCCATTTCGGCGAGCACACCATCGGCGAAGCCAAGGCGCATATGGCAGCCGCCGGCATCCCGGTGCGGCTGTGAGCGGGCCCGGCGCCGCGGCTGTCGCGGATCCGGCGCTCCTGACACGTCTTGCCGCCACGATCCGTTCGCGCCGGGGAGCAGCGCCGGAAAGCTCGCACACAGCAAGGCTCCTCGCGAAGGGCTCTGCCAAGGCAGCGGAGAAATTCGGGGAGGAGGCGATCGAGGCCGTCATCGAGGCCGCCCGCGCCGGCACGCCGGCGTTTCGTCCGCAGGCGCTGGCAAGCGAGGCGGCGGACGTGATCTATCACCTCCTCGTCATGCTCGAGGCGTGCGATCTCTCGCTCGACGACGCGCTCGCGGCCCTCGCGACGCGCGAAGGCACCTCCGGCGTGGCCGAAAAGGCGGCCCGCACGCAGGAGATCGCGATCGAGCGCGCCCTGAGCCCCGAGCATATCGCCCGCTGTCTCGCGCTTCGCACCGAGGTGTTCATCGCCGAACAGGGCGTCCCCGCGGCCGAAGAGCAGGATGGAGAGGACGCGAGCTGCCGCCACTGGATCGCGCATCGCGGCATCGAAACGCTGGGCACCCTCCGCGTGAAGGCGGCGGCACCCGGCGGCGGCGCTGGCCCAGGTGCCAAGATCCAGCGCGTCGCCATCGCCCGCCGTGCCCGCGGCACCGGGCTCGGCGCGCGGCTCATGCGCCATGTCCTGGCCGAGATCGCCGGGGAGAACACGCCGGTCTGGCTCGAGAGCCAGATCTGCGCCATCGCCTTCTACACGCGGCTCGGCTTCGTCGCCGAAGGTCCCGAATTCATGGATGCCGGCATCGCCCATCGCCGTATGCGTCTACCCCAAGCCTGAGCCACGGCGGAAATACGCACGGCCGGCGCCAACGGGGCGAGACGGGGCCGCCGAAAAAGGGGTGGCGGAGCGGGGGGCGGGTGGGAGCGACGCCACCCCTTTTTCGCTAGCGGCCCCTTCGCACACGGGCGTTCAGGGCGCGATCGCCGCGCGTAGAAATGCACCGGCCTTCTCGACCGCCTCGTCTGCTTCGGCGAGGTAGCCGCGGAAGATCGGCCAGGCATGGGGCAGCCCATCCCTCAGCTCGAGCGCCGGGTCCGAGCCCGCGGCCTTCAGCACCTCCGCCGTGGCGATGGCGTCGTCGAGCAGGATCTCGGCCATGCTCGCAAAGACGATCGCCGGCGGCGGTCGGTCGAAGCGTGCCAGCACCGGCGAGATACGCCAGTCCGACGCGTCGCCGTTCTCGCCGAGGCAAAAGCGGACCACGTCCTCTATCCGCGCCGCCGGCAGCATCGCATCGCGCTCCGCGTTCGCCGCGAGGCTGCGGGCCCCACCCCTGAGATCGACCCAGGGCGAGAAGAGCGCGAGCCCGCCCGGCAGGGCGCGCCGGTCCGCCGTCAGATCCGCCAGGAGCGCGAGCGCCAGGCCGCCGCCCGCACTATCGCCTGCGAGCGCGATCCGCGCCGGCGGCGTGCCGCGCGCTACCAGCCAGTTCCAGGCAGCGCGCGCATCGCGGAGTGACGCAGGGAGCGGGTGCTCGGGCGCAAGCCGATAGTCGATGACGAGCGCACGCATGCCCGCTGCCCCGGCCAGCGCCGCGGCGAGATGGCGATGCGTCGCGGGCGAGCCGCCGATATACGCTCCGCCGTGGAGATAGAGGATCGTGCCGAGGTCACACCCCTCCGCCGTTCCCGGCCTCGGCCGCATCTCCGCCCATTCTGCCGGGATGCGTCGTTCGCCGTCCCGCAGCTCGACCGCATCGTAGCGCGCCCCTGGAGGATCGCGCATCAGCGGCGCGATCCCTGCGAGATGGGCGCGGAAGGACAGCGGGTCGTCCTCGCGCGCCAGTCTGCGCTTCACGAGGAGCCGAAGGGCGAGATCGAGGAGGCCGACCGGCAGCTTCGCCGGCAGGAGCCGCGCCAGCGAGGGCGCCATCAGTCGCCGCCCATGCCTTCTGCGTTGTGCGTCGCGACCCGCGCCTCGATCGCGTCCCAGATGGCCGCCGCGGCATTGATCCCGCTGAAGCGTTCGAGCTCCTGGATGCCCGTAGGCGAGGTCACGTTGATCTCCGTCAGGTACCCGCCGATCACGTCGATGCCCACGAAGAGGAGGCCGCGCTCCTTCAGCACCGGGCCAAGCCGCGCGCAGATCTCGAGGTCCCGCGCGGTCAGACCCGCCGGCTCGGCGCGCCCGCCGACATGCATGTTCGACCGCGCCTCGCCCGCCTGCGGGACGCGGTTGATCGCGCCCACCGCTTCGCCGTCGACCAGGATCACCCGCTTGTCGCCCTCCTTCACGGCGGGCAGGTAAGCCTGCGCCATCAGTGGCTCGCGGTTGATATCGGTGAACATCTCGTGGAGCGAGGCCAGGTTCGAGTCCTCTGGACGGAGATGGAAAACCCCCGCGCCCCCATTGCCGAAGAGCGGCTTCACGATGATGTCGCCGTGCTCTGCCCGGAAGGCGCGCAGGGCGGGCAGGCTGCGCGCGATCATCGTCGGCGGCATGAACTCGGCGAAGTCGAGCACCATCAGCTTTTCGGGGCTGTTGCGCACCCAGAAAGGGTCGTTGACCACGAGGGTCGCCGGATGGATGCGCTCGAGAAGATGCGTGTTGGTGATGTAGGCCATGTCGAAGGGGGGATCCTGGCGCAGCCAGACCACGTCCTCCCGCGCGAGATCGCGCGTCTCCGGATCACCCAGGCTGAAATGCGGCGTGCCTCGGCGCAACGCCAGCGGCCAGCCGCGCGCCTGGACGCTGCCATTCTCCCAGACCAGATCGGGAGCGTGATAGTAGAACAACCGATGGCCCCTGTCCGCGGCCTCCAGGGCAAGGCGGAAGGTGCTGTCCGCCGCAGGGTCGACGTCCGCAATGGCGTCCATCTGGAAGGCGATCCTGAGGCTCACGCGCTGTCTCCCGATCCCGGCATCCGCTCCCGGCCATGGCAGAGCCGCGCCGACGAGACAAGGCCAAAGCGCGCCGGGCGATGCACCTGCCATCGGTGCCGCTGCTCCCGCGACCATGGCTGCACCCCGATGGCGACGTGACTGCACCTGGCGCGACGCGCCCCGGAACCGCCGCCGCCCTATCGCGAAGCCGCTCGATCCTCTCAAGCGCACCGGCGATCAGCCGGCGCGCCGTTCATGCCCGCCGCCCCGGCAGGCGACAGCGTCCCGATCAAACGGGCGGCCGGACCGGCGCGGCGGCAAAGCGGCGGGGATCGTCGATCAGCAGGAGGTGGCTGACCACCCGCTCAACCCCCTCCACCCGGCGCGCCGTATCGACTGCACGGTCGATCTCCTGCGGCGATCGCGCGAGGCCGGTGAGATGCACCACACCATCGACCGTCTCCACCGATATGTTCACCGCCGCGACCCCCGAGGCCCGCACCAGCCGGTATCGGAGCGCATTGGAGATACCGACATCGTTCAGGTAGCGGCGCGTGCCCGCATCTTCAGCCACCGTGATTTCGTTGGTGACGTCGGTGACCCCTGCAGGGACCCAGGCGATACGCTCCGCGGCCACCCGATCCTCCCGACGCGGGACGCTGCCGGTCAGGACCACGCGCCCCTCCGTCACGGCCACCGCAACGTCACGATAGAGCTCGCCCGAATGCTCCCCCATGCGGGTGGCGATCGAGAGCTCGATCTCCGTGTCGGTCAGCGCCTGCATGGGCGCCCGCTCCTGCGCGACCGATCGTGCCAGGACGGCACCGGAGCCGACCACGGCGACCGGCGCACAGGCTTGAAGTGCCGCTGCTGCCAGCAGCGCGGCAAGGATACTCGGAGTTTTCGTCATCTTTCCTGCTGCCTCAATACTGCTCGGCGCTGTGGGCGTTTCTAATCACCGAAGCCCTGCCATCCGGGCCCATCACGGCCAGATCGAAGCGACATCGGGGAACGACACCCGTCTCTTGCGCGTGTTCAAGCATATACTGCTCGGCCGCCGTCTCCAAGCGGCGCCACTGCCGCTCGCTCACAGGGGCTTCGTCGGTCAGGCCACGCTGACGCCGCTTGACCTCCACAAAGACGAGGACATCCCCTTCCCGCGCCACGATGTCGAGCTCGCCGCCACCGAGACGGCAGCGCCGTGCAAGCACCTCCGCCCCCTCGAGCTCGTAGGCGCGCGCAGCCGCCTCCTCGGCCATCATGCCTGCGAGCGCGTTCCGCCTGCCACGCGCCGCGCGCCTGTCCGCGGCCATCGCCACGCGCATGTTGCCACCCCTCGCCTTGGTCCAACGCACACTTGCACCGAGCGCGGATCATGCAGGCGTTCTGTTAATGTTCGACTACTCACCGCTCAGCGCCAGCGCCCGCGCATAGACCGCACGACGCGGCAGGCCGAGCCGTTTGCTGACCGCACTCGCCGCGTCCTTGACGCTCAGCTCCACGAGCGCTGCGCGAAGGGCGGCGTCGAGCGTAGCGTCGTCCGGTTCGTCCGACGCGCCGGGCGGGCCGATGACGATCACGATCTCGCCCCTCGGCGGCCCCTCCCGCCCCAGCGCCTCGGCCAGCTCACCGAGGCTCGTCCGGCGCACGTCCTCGAAGCGCTTCGTCAATTCTCGTGCGAGAGCCGCTGGCCGCGTGGGTCCCAGCGTCTCCGCCATCGCGGCCACGCTCTCGACCACGCGATGCGGGCTCTCGAAGAAGACGAGCGTCGCCGGGACCGCCGCGACCTCGGCGAGGACGCGCGCGCGGGCGGCAGCCTTCGGCGGCGGAAAGCCCGCGAAGAGGAAGCGATCCGTCGGCAGACCCGAGAGGCTGAGCGCCGCCAGCGCCGCGGAAGGCCCGGGCAGCGCCGTCACCGCATGACCACCCTTCACCGCCAAGCCGACCAGGCGGAACCCGGGATCCGCCACCAGCGGCGTGCCCGCATCGCTGCAATAGGCCACCGCGAAGCCGGCCTCGAGCCACGCTGCGATGCGCGGGCGCGCCTGGGCGCCGTTGCGGTCGTGGTAGGGGACGATCGGCCTCCCGCCGAGCGGGATGCCATGGATATCCATCAGCCGCCGCGTCGTCCGCGTGTCCTCGGCCGCGATCGCGTCGCATCCCGCCAGGACATCGAGCGCCCGCAGCGTGATGTCCCGCGCATTGCCGATCGGGGTGGCCACGAGATAGAGCCCGGGCGTGGGTTTTGGGCGACCCGCCGCTGCGGAGTGCGTCCTTTCGTCGCCTTCTGGGAGCGCTCCTGCCGGCCGGCGATCCGGGCCGTTCGGCGCGTCTCCCCCGTCCTCGCCGGCTCTTCCGCCCCGCGGCTGCCGTGCCATGCGCCCCTCCCCGCCCGTCACCGGCCGACGGCGGCTGCGGTCGACCCTCCCTTGCGTTTACATTTCGCCGCCTTGATGCAACTGTCCGCGCGCAAAGGCCAGCATGCGCCCCCGCCCGCTGGCCGGTCCTGCGCCGAAGTCTGTCGGGCCGATCCCGGCCGGACACCTTGAGTAGTGGGCAGCGTTTTGGTGCGGGGGAGGGAGCGCCAGAGCATGACCGTCCTCACCCTCGAAGGCCTGCGACCGGGCGCGGCGACATCTTCCAGCGCGCTACGCGGTCTCGTCCGTGCGGGCGTCACAACGCTGATGCTGGCGGCGTTGGCGGCGTGCTCCACGGGGCCCAGGCCCGAGACACGCGGCACCGCCGGGGAACCGGCCGGCGAGAGCGCCACCGCGGGCGCGACCGAGCGCGCCGATGCCGGAGGTCCGGTGCCCGTCGCCATCCTCGTCCCCCTCGGAGCGGCCGACCAGCGCGCGGCCGAAAGCGCGAGCGCCATCCTGAAGGCGGCCGAGCTCGCGGTTGCCGGTCCCTCTGGCAGCGCGATCCGGCTCAAGAGCTACGATACGCGGGGAACACCCGCTGGCGCGAAGGCGGCCGCCGAAGCCGCGCTCGCCGACGGCACAACGCTCATCCTCGGTCCGCTCTTCGCTTCGAGCACCCGGGCAGCCGGGCAGGCGGCGGCGGGTGCAGGCGTGCCCGTCCTCTCCTTCTCGACCGACACGACCGTCGCCGGCGGCAATGTCTGGGTGACCGGCTTCTCGCCCGAGAACGAAGTGGGCCGCATCCTCTCCTACGCCGCCGGGCAAGGCATCGAGGCCGTCGCGGTCTATGCGCCCGACGTGCCGTACGGCGCAGCCGCGATGCGCGGGGTCCGCGAAGCATCGTCGGACGGCCGTGTTTCCGTCGTCGCGAGCGAGATCTATCCGCGCAGCTTCCAGGACATCGAGCGGACCTCGCCGCTCTTCGTCTCGAATGCCAGAGCCGCAGGCGCGCAAGCGATCCTCATGCCAGACTTCGGACAGGGCCTCGCGATCGCCGCAAGCTTCGTCAACTTCCACGGCATGCCACAGCCCGCGACCCGCTATCTCGGCATCGGACAGTGGGAAACGGGAGAAACGCTGCGCGCCCCGGAGCTGGTGGGCGGCTGGTTTGCGGGCGCCGACACAGCGGCGACCGCGGCCTTCTTCCAGCGCTACGCCACCCGCTACGGCGCGCGGCCGCCCTTCGTCGCAGTGCTGGGCTATGACGCGGCGAGCGTGGCGGCCCGCCTTGCGGCCGAAGCAGGCGGACGCGCGGCCTTCACGGCCCAGGCTTTGACGCGCGAGGCGGGCTTCGAAGGTGCTGTGGGGGCGCTCCGTCTGCGCCCTGACGGCCGGACGGATCGCGGGCTGGCGGTGCTCGAGGTCGGCAATGGCCGCTTCAACGTGCTCGACCCCGCACCGCGCCGCTTCGCTGCCGGCAGCTGATGGCCAGCCCACGAAACGCTGTACGGCACGACCCGCAACGGTCGGGGCGGGCAGCCACTTCCTCAGCGTCGCCCGATCCAGCGACACCGTGAGTACGACCTCGGATCCCGCGGGCATGCGCCCTCAGCCAGCGTCCGCCACTCCAGCCAAGGCCCACCGGCCGAGCGCGGCGCGCGACCGGGAGACCTTTGCCGGTCTCGCCCATCTCGTCGCCCCGATGGATGCCCTGGCGGACCGTGTGGCGGTCCTTGACGGGATCGACGCCCTGGTGGCCGGCACGGACGGCGCTGCCATCAAGGCGCGGGACGATGTGCGCGCGCTCCTGGCCGAAACGCTGGAACAGGGCCGGGCCCGCGCTCTCGCCGGCCTGCTCGCCGAACCCCGCGCCGGGCTCCGCGTCGCCCGCGCCTACGCGTATGTCACGGACGTCGTCGTATCGGGGGTCACGCACTACGCCACCACGCATCTCCACCCGGCCCCCATCCGCACGCGCGGCGAGCGGCTGTCGGTCATCGCCGTCGGCGGTTACGGGCGGGGGGAGATGGCGCCCTTTTCGGACGTCGACCTCCTGTTCCTCACGCCCTGGAAACGGACCGCCTGGGCCGAGGCATCGGTCGAGTCGATCCTCTATCTCCTCTGGGACCTCAAGCTGAAGATCGGTCAGGCAACCCGCTCGATCGACGAGTGCATCCGGCTTGCCGCAAGCGACCTGACCATCCGCACCAACCTTCTCGAACAGCGGCTGATCGCGGGCGACCCCGCGCCCGCCGAGACGCTGGAGCGCAGGCTCTGGGACGAGCTCTTCCTGCGCACCGGCCCCGAATTCGTGCAGGGAAAGCTCGCGGAGCGGGACAAGCGGCACAGCCGACATGGTGGCTCGCGCTACCTGCTCGAGCCCAACATCAAGGAGGGCAAGGGCGGGCTTCGGGACCTGCAGACGCTCCACTGGATCTCCCGCTACCTCTACCGTTCGACGGATGCCTGGGACCTCGTGGAGCGCGGCGTCTTCGAGCATGACGAAGTCGCCCGCTTCGCCGAAGCGGCGAAGTTCCTCTGGGCGACGCGCTGCCATCTGCACGACCTTGCCGGGCGTGCCACAGAGGTGCTGAGCTTCGACAGACAGGTCGAGATCGCGGCACGCATGGGCTATGAGGACGCGGAGGGGCGCATGGGTGTCGAGCGCTTCATGCACGCGTATTTCCGCCACGCAAAGAACGTCGGCGATCTGACGCGCATCTTCTCCGCCGCGCTCGAGACGCAGCACGCCAAGCCGATGCCGCGCTTCTCCTCGCTCCTCTCCGCGCTGTCGCTGCGCGGGCCCGAGTCCGGTGGCGACGGGGTCTTCACCGTGCGCGACGGGCGGCTAGCGCTCTCCAAGCCCGACACCTTCGAGCAAGATCCGCTGTCGCTCCTCGCCCTGTTCCGCGAGGCGGCGCGCACGGATGCGCGCATCCATCCCGAGGCGACGCGCGCCGTCACCCGCGCGCTGGACCTCATCGACGACGATATGCGCGCGGACCCTCGGGCGAACGCACTGTTCCTCGAGCTCATCACGGACAGGAAGAATGCGGAGTGGCTGCCGCGCCTTCTGAACGAAACGGGCGTACTCGGCCGCTTCCTGCCCGAGTTCGGGCGCATCGTCGCGCTGATGCAGTTCAACATGTATCACCACTACACGGTGGACGAGCACACGCTGGAGACCCTGCGCATCCTCGCCCGGATCGAGCGTGGGGAGGTGGACGAGGACCACCCGGTCGCCACGGAGATCGCGCGCCAGGGCTTCAACCGCCGCGTCCTCTACGTCGCGCTCCTGCTCCACGATATCGGCAAGGGGCAGCGGCGGGACCATTCGGAGCTCGGCGCAGAGATCGCGGCCGATGTGTGCCCGAGGCTCGGCCTCAGCGAGAGCGAGACGGATCTGGTCGTCTGGCTGGTGCGCCATCACCTGCTGATGTCGGACGTGGCGCAAAAGCGGGACATCGCCGACCCGGTCACGATCCAGGCCTTTGCGCGCGAGGTTCAGAGCCCCGAACGGTTGCGCCTTCTCCTCATCCTGACCGTCTGCGATATCCGCGGCGTGGGCCCTGGTACGTGGAACAACTGGAAGGCACAGCTTCTGCGCAAGCTCTACTGGGACACGCGCAGCTTTCTTACCTCTGGCGGGGACGTGGTCTCGACCCAGGCACAGCGCATTCGCGAAGCCAAGGAGACGCTGGCGGCCGAGCTGCCTGATTGGGACGAGGCGGACCGGGAGGCGGAACTCGAGCGGCACTATCCGCAATACTGGCTCGGCCTCGAGACGGAGGCGCACCGGACCTTCGCCGAGCTCGACGCTGCATTTCCGGAGGGGAGCCCGGCCGACGGCATCCAGACCCGCTTCCTTCCGGACGAAGCGCATGACGCTACGGTCGCCTACCTCTATCTCCACGACCATCCAGGCCTCTTCAGCCGCATGGCAGGCGCCTTCGCCATCTCCTCCGCCAACGTGGTCGACGCGCGGAGCTACACGACGGCAGACGGCATGGCCTGCGCGCTCTTCTGGATCCAGGATGCGGACGGACACCCCTTCGAGGCGAGCCGCCTCCACCGCCTCCGGCGCAGCATCGAGAGGGCGCTGAAAGGCGAGGTGGTGGTGCGCGAGGCCATCGCGGAGAAGGACCGCCCGAAGGCGCGCGAGCAAAGCTTCCGCGTCGCACCGACCGTTGTCTTCGACAACGAGGCGTCGGAACTCTACACCGTCATCGAGGTCAACGCGCGGGACCGGCTCGGTCTTCTGCATGTGCTCACGCGCACGCTGGCGCAGCGTAACGTGAACATCTTTACCGCGATCATCGCGACCTATGGCGAGCGGGCAGTCGATGTCTTCTACGTGAAGGATCTCTTCGGGCTAAAGATCCGCAGCGCGCAGAAGCAGAAGGCGATCGAGGCCGCGATCATCCGTGCGGTCGAGAGCCACGTCGAGGACAAGTGACGCTCAGCGCAGCCGCGGGGCGCGCAGGGCCGCTTCTGCCGCAATCTGGCTCAACTTTCCCACTAGCCGGGCCTCGCGGGTTATTCGTGGGGTACCGTTCCGCGATGGGGAGATGCGGGCCCAGGGAGGAAGCGCTTGGAGCAAACGAGCTTGCAGAGCCTGGATGACGACGCGGCGGAGACCGCGCATCTGCCCGAGACGCTACATGCGTTTTTCGATGCGATACCCGACCTCGTGCTGTTCGCCAGGCCGGACGGCCGGGTCGTGTTCGTGAACGAGGCCTTCACGCGGCTGACCGGCTACACCGCGGAAGAAGCGCTCGGCACGATGCCCGGCGATCTCTTGCGCTGCGACGAGACGGATCCGGCGGCCGCGGCGGCCATCGACCGGGCCATCGCGGAGAACACACCGATCGTCCAGGAGACCGTGAACGCCCGGAAGAACGGTGAAATCTTCCGGGCCGAGGTTCGCATGAACCCGGTGCGCAATCACGATGGCAAGGTCGTCGGGCTCCTCTTCGTCGATCGAGATCTCTCCTCGCTCAACACCGAGATCGCGCGTCGGACGGATGCGGAGCGCGAAAGCGCGCGCCTGCGCGAGCAGCTCCGCCTCGCTATCGAGAGCATGCCAGACGGGTTCGTTCTCTACGATGACAACGACCGCCTCGTCCTCTCCAACCAGCGCTACCGGGAGATTTACAAGGACGAGGACGGCTTCACCATCACCGGTATGTCCTTCGAGGCGCTGCTGCGCCACGACCTCGCCCATGGCAAGTTTCCGGACGCGGTCGGCCGCGAGGAGGCATGGGTCGCAGAGCGCCTTGCCCGGTTCTGCGATCCCTCGGGTCCTTTCCTGCAGCGGCTCGATGACGGCACCTGGCTGCGGATCCTCGAGAAGCGCACCCCTGACGGCTTCCTCGTCGGCCTGCGCACCGATGTGACCGAGTTGCGGGAAAAACAGATTGCGCTCGAGGCGCTCAACGACGAGCTCAGCACCGCGCTCGCCGCCCGTGACGCCGCCGAGGCGCGCTTTTTCGACATCGCCGCAATCAGCGCCGACTGGTTCTGGGAGCAGGACGCGGACCTGCGCTTCACCTATGTCTCCGAGAGCCTGCGCGGCAGCACCGGCGTCGATCCCACGAGCACGATCGGGCGCCGGCGCGCCGAGCTGACCTTGACCGAGGCCCTGAAGGGCTATGCCAGCGATCCGGCCTGGCTCGAGGAGCGCGTGTCGCAGCGCAAGCCGTTCCGCGATTTCGTCTACTTCTTCGGCCATCCGGACGGCGGACCGGAGAAGGGGCACTGGGTCCGCATCAGCGGCGCGCCCTTCTTCGACGCGGAGGGCGCCTTCGCGGGCTATCGTGGCACCGGCTCCAACATCACCGCGCTCCTCGAGGCGCGAAAGCGCGCAGAAGTGGCGGACGAGGCGAAGTCGCGCTTCCTCGCCACCATGAGCCACGAGATCCGGACGCCGCTTACCGCGCTTTTGGGACATGCGGATCTGCTGCGCCGAAAGGCCGAAGGTGCAGAGCTCGCGGAGCATGCGCGTGCGATTACGGAGGCGGGGGAACTTCTCCTCACCCTGGTCAATGACTCGCTCGACATCGCCAAGATCGAGGCCGGCAGGCTGGACCTCGCCGAGGTCGTTTTCCGGCCGGACGCGCTTCTCGACCGGGTCGCGCGTCTCCACCGGGCACGGGCCGAAGCCAAGGGATTGGCCCTGGAGATCCATTCCGCCTTCTCGGCGGAGGAGGAGCTGGTCGGGGATGAGGGGCGTCTTATCCAGGTGCTCAACAACCTCGTCGGAAATGCCGTGACCTATACGGATCGTGGGGGGATAACCCTTGTCGCCCTGCCGCTCGAGACGGGCGGCGTGCGCTTCGAGGTTCATGACACCGGCCCCGGCCTCGCGCCGGCCGAGGCGGAGCGGCTCTTCGACCGCTTCGCGCAGGGCGCCGCGTCGGCCGGGCGCGGCGGCACGGGGCTTGGGCTCGCCGTGGTGCGCCAGCTCGTGGACCTCATGAACGGCACGGTCGACACGCGCCCCGCCACGACGCAGGGCACCGTCATGCGCGTGACGCTGCCGCTGGTCAGCCCCGCCCCGCGCCCCCCCGTGCCCGAGATCCCGCAAGCCGAAACCGATGCGCTCACCGGCACGAAGGTGCTGGTCGTCGACGATATGGCGATGAACCGTGAGGTTATGCGCCTCCTCCTCGCGGAGCTGGGGCCGGAGGCCGTGATCGTCGGCTCCGGGCAGGCTGCGCTGGAGGCGGCGCGAACCGAAGTCTTCGACGCCTATCTCCTCGACATCTCCATGCCGGTGATGGACGGACCGGAGACCCTGAAGCGCCTGCGCGCGCTCGAGCAGATGATCGGGCGCTCCCCGGCCAAGGCGCTGGCGATCACGGCGAACGCCTTCGACGACCAGATGGCGGAGTATAGGGCGAACGGCTTCGACGACGTGGTGGAAAAGCCGCTGACGCTCGATACGCTGAGCGCCGGGCTCTTCCGCGCACTCGTGGAAAACGCTGCGGCGGACTGAGACGCCGCCGCATTGGACCAATGGCAGATGCCAGTGGCCCGCGCCCGAGGGCGACCCCGACGAAGGCCGAGCATCCGACGCCATGCCGCAATGGCCGGACGCTGGCGCGGGGCGACGGCGGCGCCTATTGAGGGCGCATGAGCCTGCCGTCCATGCCCCCCATCCTCGCCCACGAGCTTCAGCGCACTCTCCGGCGTGCCGGGTGCGGCTCGCCCGCGACCGTGAGGACGGCGTGAGCGCGCCGCGGGGCGCCGTGCGGCTCGTCGCCGCCTTCGCCACCGTCGGCGGCTGGACCATGGCGAGCCGGATCCTCGGCTTCGCGCGTGACGTGGCCATCGCCGCAGTGTTGGGCGCGGGTGCCGTGGCCGAGGCGTTCTTCGTCGCCTTCACGCTGCCCAATCTCTTCCGCCGCTTTTTCGCCGAGGGCGCCTTCAACACCGCCTTCGTGCCGATGTTCGCCAAGCGGGTGGAAGCGGCGGGCAGCGGTGAAGCCCCGGAGACTGCACCGGACACCGCCCGACGCTTTGCGGAGGAGGCGCTGGCCTGCCTTGCGAGCGTCCTCGTCGTCTTCACTATCGTCGCCCAGCTTGCGATGCCCTGGCTCGTCTGGGGGCTGGCGAGCGGGCTCGATGGGGAGCGCTACGACCTCGCGGTCGCCATGGGGCGCATCGTCTTTCCCTACATACTCCTGATCTCCGTCGCCGCGCTCATCTCAGGCTGCCTGAACGCGCTCGACCGCTTCTGGGCGGCGGCGGCGGCGCCCGTCCTCCTCAACGTCGTGCTGATCTCCGCGCTTCTGGCCGCGGAGACGGGCGTTCTCAGCGATTTCGTCGGCCTCGATGCCGGGCCGCGCGAGGACGGAGGCACGCATGTGGGCGCAATGCTGAGCTGGGGCGTTCTCATCGCAGGCATCGCGCAGGCGGGCTTCGTCTGGCGCGCGCTCGCCATTGCGGGCCTGCCACTCCGGCTCCGGATGCCACGCTTCACGCCGGAGATGCGCCGCCTCGCCATCATCGCGGCCCCTGCGGCGCTGGCCGGCGGCGTGGCGCAGGTGAACCTCGTGATCGGGCGGCAGGTCGCGAGCTATTTCGAGGGTGCGGTCGGCTGGCTCTGGTACGCGGACCGGGTCTACCAGCTCCCGCTCGGCGTGATCGGCGTTGCGATCGGCGTGGTGCTCCTGCCAGCCCTCGCCCGCCATGTGCGCCGGGGGGACGGACCTGCGGGGCATGCGGCGCTCAACCGGGCGGCGGAGTTCGCGCTCACGCTCACCCTGCCGGCGACGGCAGCACTCCTCGTCATGCCGGGGCTGGTGGTCGCGGTGCTCTTCGAGCGGGGCGCCTTCGGGACGGGGGATACGGAGGCGACGGCACTGGCGCTCGCAATCTACGCGCTCGGTCTGCCGGCCTTCGTCCTCCAGAAGGTGCTTCAGCCCGCCTTCTTCGCGCGGGAGGATACGGCGACACCGCTGCGCTATGCCGCATGGTCGATGCTGGCGAACCTGCTGGTGGCGGCATTCGGGGCGGCGCTGATCGGCTGGCTTGCCGCGGCGCTGGGCGCCACGCTCGCCGCCTGGCTCAACCTCGCGCTCCTCTGGCGGGGCGCGCGGCGGGCGGACCGGGGTCTCGACATCGACAGCCGTCTCGCCCGGCGCCTGCCGCGCGTGCTGGCGGCGACGGGGATCATGGCGGCGGTCGTGCTGGCCGGAGCCGCGGCTGCGGACGGGCTCGACCCTATCCTCCGGGCGGTCGCCCTCGCGGGCATCGTCGCGCTCGGGCTATCGGCCTATGCCGCAGCCGGGCTCGCCCTCGGCGCCTTCGCCACGGCCGACCTCAGAGGCGCCTTGCGCCGCGGGTGAGCGGCCAGGATCGGTCGGGTACGGGGCCACCGCAGCCGTCAGAGGAACCGCGCCCGCGCCCGTCGGGCATGGTGGATCGGCGGGAACACATAGCCCATCAGCCAGCCGGCCGCGAAGCCGCCGAGATGCGCCTGCCAGGCGATCTGCCAGCCGCCAAGGCCCACCGCCATAAGCATGTTGATCGCGATCACCCCCGCGACCCGCGCCCAGATCGCGTCGCGCGACGCACCATGGCTCGCCAGCCAGCGCTCCTGCCAGCAGGTCAGCACCCCGAGGAGGCCGAAGACCGCGCCCGACGCGCCGACCAGCGGGACGTAGCTGTCCGCCATCAGCCCGAAGGCGAGCGCCCCGGCCGCCGCCGTCACCACGAAAATCGCCAGCGTGGCTCCGAAGCCCGCATCCCGGCTGATGCCGTGCCCTAGGCCAAGGAACGCCGCGGCGTTTAGCGCGAGATGTAGCCATCCGCCATGAAGGAGCGCATGCGTCACCAGCGACCAGAGGAGCTTCGGCTGAACCCCGTCGCCCCGCATCGCCTGCTCGAACACCACGTCCTCGAAGCCGAAACCGCTGTAGAGCACCCAGCGTGATAAATAGCCCGGCAGCAGGCCCGCATCCGCGCCCTGCATCACCAGTTCGATCACGACCCATAGCCCAACCATGAGCCAGAGGCCCCGGTGGACGGGCACGTTGCTGGGAGGGCTGCCGGGGGAAGTCCGGTTGAGAGGCATACGCATTGCCGAAACCTAGGCGCTCGCAAGGCGCACGGCCAGCCTCCTCACGCGCGACTGAAGGGCACCTGCGCTTGACGCCGCCCGCCCCCGCGCCGCAAAAGCCGGGGCGCGCGCGCCTGGGCCAGGCTCACCCTGAGGCCAGGCATCGCGACCAGGAGGATCGACCATGAACGACACCGCTCCGAGCGCAGGGGCCGCGGCGGCGACAGCGAGCCGGCATACCCCGCGCGTCTTCTCGGGCGTCCAGCCCTCGGGCCAGCTCACGCTCGGCAACTATCTCGGCGCCGTAAAGCGCTTCGTCGAGCTGCAGGACAGCGGAATGGAGACGATCTACTGCATCGTCGATCTGCATGCGATCACCGTCTGGCAGGACCCCGAGGCGCTGCGCCGCGCGACGCGGGAGCTCGCGGCCACCTATCTCGCCTGCGGGCTCGACCCCAAGCGCTCGATCCTCTTCCATCAGTCCGGCTGCCCGGTGCACGCGCAGCTCGGCTGGGTGCTTTCCTGCGTCGTACGCCTCGGCTGGCTGAACCGGATGACGCAGTTCAAGGACAAGGCGGGCAAGGACCGGGAAAAGGCGTCGGGCGGGCTCTACATGTACCCCGCGCTTATGGCCGCGGATATCCTGGCCTATCGGGCAACCCATGTACCCGTGGGCGAGGACCAGAAGCAGCATCTGGAGCTGGCGCGCGACATCGCGACGAAGTTCAATCTCGACTACGACGCCGAGGATTTCTTCCCGCTGCCCGAACCCCTGATCGGCGGACCGGCGCCGCGCGTCATGAGTTTGCGTGACGGCACCAAGAAGATGTCGAAATCCGACCCCTCCGACATGTCGCGCATCAACCTGACCGACGACGCAGACACCATCGCCGGCAAGATCCGGAAGGCGAGGACCGATCCCGAGCCCCTGCCCGAGAGCCCGGAGGGTCTCGCCGAACGGCCGGAGGCGCGCAATCTGGTGGGCATCTTCGCGGCGCTGACGGACCGGACGGCGGAGGACGTGCTGGCGGAGTATGGCGGGCAGGGCTTCGGCGCGTTCAAGCCCGCGCTGGCGGAGGTGGCGGTCGGCCACCTCGCCCCGATCGCCGAGGAAGTACGCCGCCTCAATGCCGATCCGGCCGAGATCGACCGGATCCTCGGCGATGGGGCATCCCGCGCGCGTGCGATCGCGGAACCCGTGCTGGCCGAGACCTATGAAAAGGTGGGGTTCCTCCATACCTGAGTGAGGAGGTGCGGAGCGGGCGGGGCCGGTCGGCTGCGCGTCCGCCCTGCGGAAGACGGCAGAGAGAAGGACGACATGATGACCCGCGCCACCCTGCTCGCCGCCCTTCTGCTCGCGACCCTCGCCGCGGGCTGCAACATCACCGTCAATCCGGTCGATCTCGACAGTCTGCCGAGCAGCAACCGCAATCTCTGATGCCGACTGGCCTTGCGCTCAGGCCGCGAGCCATCGGGCGAGCGCCGCAAGCTCGGGCTGGGTGAGGGCGTGGCCGCCCGGCTGCCAGGCGGTCTCGACCGCGGCGCCCGCCGCCTCCAGCGATGCGATCAGCGCGCGCGTCTGCTCAGGCGGGCAGATCGGGTCCTGCAGCCCCGCGCCGACGAAGACCTCCGCGCCGGTGGCATCCGCGACCGCCAGCTCGAACGGGATGAGCGGGTGCAGAAGCGCCCAGCGCCCGAGCAGATCGGGCGCCGCGAACATCAGGCTCGCGAGCGCGTTGGCGCCGTTTGAGTATCCGATGCCGATGGCGCGCGACGGATCCCGTCCGGCTCGATCGAGCACGCGCGGAAGGAAACCGTGGAGCTTCGCCGTGGCCCGCGCCAGATCCGCCATATCATAGACGCCCTCCGCTCGGCGGCGGAAGAAGCGGGGCATCCCGCCCTCCAGGACATCGCCCCGCAACGCCATGACCGCCGCGCCCGGCAGCGCGGCATCGGCCAACGCGTGGCCCAGCGTCGCCATCTCGCGCTCATTGCCGCCAGTGCCGTGGAGGAGGATCAGCGTCTCCTGACACTCGCCCTCCCCCTGCTCGATCACATGGATGTAGTCGTCGGTTGCGCTGTCCATCGTGCCTCCGTCGTCGGCCCGCCCGATCTCGACGGGGTCCCGTCGAGATCGGGCGGGATCCTGCCTCACGCCACCAGCTTCGGCAGCGACTGCTCCAGCTTCTCGCGCAGATGCTCGTGCTGGGAGGGCAGCTTCAGCGCCTCGCCCAGATGCTCCACCGGCTCGTCCCGGTCGAAACCGGGCTCGTCCGTGGCCACTTCGAAGAGGATGCCCTCCGGCGTGCGGAAGTAGATGGCGTAGAAGTAGTCACGGTCGATCTGCGGCGTTACCCGATGCCCATGCGCGGCCACCGCCTGCCGCACCCGATCCTGCGCCGACCGGTCGGCTACGCGGAAGGCAACGTGGTGCACCGTGCCCGCCGCCTCCACGCCCTCGGGCATGGAGGGGTCGATCAAGAGATCGACGACGCCCGCATCGACGCCCGGCTGCGTGAAGCGGACGACACGGCGACCGGCATCGTCGCCTGCCTCCGATACTTCCTCGCCCTGACGCTCATAGCCGAAGATGCCTGTCAGGATCGCCGCCGTCGCCTCCTCGCCGGAGACGCCAAGCGTCACGCCCTCGAAGCCGCGGACCGCATAGGCCTCGGGCACATCGGTTCCGGTCCAGGGCGCACGTTTGTCGGCCATCGTCTCGACGAAGACGAGACCCAGCCCCTCGGGATCGGTTGCGATCAGCCGTGCGGCGCCGAAGGTGTCGTGCCTGGCAACGGCCTTGCCGCCATGCGCCGCGATGCGTTCGGACCAGAAGTCGAGGCTTCCCGGCGGCACGGCGTAGTGGGTGAAGACCACCTGACCCCGGCCGACGCGGCCCTGACGCGCATTCGGGAACGGGAAGAAGGTCATCACCGTGCCCGGCGTCCCGGCGCCGTCCGCGTAATAGAGATGGTAGACGTCCGGCGCGTCGAAGTTGACGGTCTTCTTGACCATGCGCTGGCCCAGCGCCTTCACGTAGAAGTCGTGGTTGGCCTGGGCGTCGCCCGAGATGGCGGTGACATGATGCAGGCCGGCGATATCGGTCATGGCGTCCTCCGGATCGATTGCGCGTCTCCGGCGGGATATGAGGGTGCTGCACCGCACATCAACGGCCGCCAGAATAACGGACTGTTGCGCACGGATGCAGAATGCGCCGCCGCCCCAGCGCTGACGCGGCGTGCTTGCGCCGCGGGCCTGCGCTGCGTCACACTCGTGACGACGGGCGCGAATCGGGCCCGGAGCAGCGATTCGGACCCCATGCGCAAATTCATGGTCGTGGTCGACGAGACGCCGGAGTGCCAGCAGGCCATGCGCTTCGCGGCGCGGCGCGCCAAGAACACCGGCGGGCGGGTCCTGATGCTCTACGTCATCAAGCCAGACGAGTTTCAGCACTGGATGGGGGTGGCCGAGGTCATGCGCGCAGAGGCGCGCGATACGGCCGAGGAACGTCTGCAGGAGCTGGCCGAGGAGATGTCGCATCTCTCCGGCATGACGCCCGAATTCGCGATACGCGAAGGCAAGCCGGTGGACGAGGTGCTGGCCGCCATCGACGAGGACCCGGAGATCGGCGTGCTTGTCCTCGGCGCCGGCGAGGATGACGGCCCTGGCCCCCTCGTCTCCCAGCTCGTTGCAAAGCAGGGGCACCGCATGCGCGTGCCGATCACCGTGGTGCCCGGCGCCCTCAGCCTCGCGCGGATCGACGAGATCAGCTGAGCCATCACCGCACCCGCCCGCGTCATCGTAACCGCACGGTGCTTGATGGAGGATCAACGCGGCGGCGGTCGCGGCGAGAGACCCTGCTTCCCGTTTGCCTGGCGCCGCCCTAGGCTCTTCCCGTGAACACCGCGACGCATCTTCTGACGGCGGCAGCGGCGCTCTCGCGCCGGGGCGAGCCGGGCCGCAACGCTGCGGTTGTCGTGGGCGCGCTCCTGCCCGACGCGTGGATCTTCGGCTTCTGGGGCTGGCACCGCGTGCAGGGCGTGCCGGAGTGGCGGCTCTGGCGCGAGCTCTACTGGCAGGAGCCGTGGCAGACCGTCGGCGCCATCGCGAACTCCGCACCGCTCGCAGTCACGCTCCTCGCAGCGGGCTTCATCGCGCGCCTGCCCTGGTTGGCCGTTCTTGGGGGCGCGATGCTGATCCACCTCGCGCTCGACTTTCCGGTGCATGCGGACGATGCGCACCGCCATCTTTGGCCGCTGAGCGACTGGCGCTTCCACTCGCCGCTGTCCTACTGGGACACGCGCCATCATGCCGGCGCGGTGATCTGGATCGAGGCTGCGCTCACCGCGGCCTGCCTCACTCTCCTCTGGCAGCGCTTCGATACACGCCTGCCGCGGGCGGCCCTTGCCCTCCTCGCCGCGGGCTACGTGGGCGCCTATGCCTACTTCGCGCTGGTTCTCTGAGGGTCAGACGGCGAGATAGCCTGGCCCCGCCTCGATCCCGGCCGCCGAAAGCATCGCCGCCACGTCGCGGATGAACCCGTCCGGCAGATGGCCGCCCTGGGCGATGCGGGCCGGCCGGTCCGGCGCCGCGGGCCCATGCGCGAGCACATGGTCGACCGCACGGTTGGCATTGGCGAAGGGATTGCCCGCGGGCAGCCGGCCCGCCGCCTCGAAGAGCTTCTCCACCAGCGCCGCCGTCCGGTCCGAAAGCGCCCCGGCCTCCGCGCTCCGGCCTGCGGCCACATGCTCCGCCACGGCGCGGAGCTGCGGCGCGAGCCCGTTCGCGGTGCTAAGAAGCCAGCCGTCATAGGCTCCGTTCGGCTTCAGATGCCCTGCGTAGCCGCCCTCCGCCCCGCGCAGGAGTTTCGCGCCGCCTGTCCCCAGGCCAGCCTTCGCCACCGCATCGCCGCCAGAGGTGTCCTTGAAGAGCGTGACGCGCGGCGCTTCCGCGGCGATGGCCGCGAAGGTGGCCGGCGCGATCTCGCAATTGACGACCTGGGGGAGCTGGTAGATCGCGATCTCGGCGGTCGTTGCGGCAATGACGGCGCGGAGATGGTCGGCGATCTCCTCCTGGCTCGCACCCTCCTTTACCGGCGCGCAGATAGTGAGCCCTGCCCAGCGACAGGGCAGCGGCGCCTTGGCAATGGCCGCCTCGATCGCCTGCGCCCGCGCGATCACGCCGGCCGTATCACCCGCGAAGGCGCCGACAAGGATGCTGTGCCCGGGCCCGAGCGCGCCCCCGGTGGCGGCAAAGTCCAGCCAGTCCGCCAGCGTCTCATCCGACATCTCCCACCCGTCCCCGGTGGTGCCGGCGATCAGATACTGGCGTACATGCGGGCTGATCGCCGCGATCTGCGCTGCCTGCCGCGCCCGGTCGAGCCGCATGCCCGCCCCCTCCTCGTAATGGGTCAGGATCGGCACCCAGAGGGGATCCCAGCGCAGATCGGCAGCGGTCATGGCAGTTCTCCCCTGTGCAGCGCGCACCCGCCAGTTTAGAACCATTCTTGATCCGCAGGCGCGACCGGTCCATTTATGGGTCAACGAACGGGAGAGACCAATGTTCATCCAGACCGAAGCGACGCCGAACCCGCAGACGCTCAAGTTCTTGCCGGGCCAAGCGGTGATGCAGCACGGCTCAGCTGATTTTCCGACGCCCGACGGTGCGGAGGCCTCGCCGCTCGCCGCGCGGCTCTTCGCGGTTGATGGCGTGACGGGCGTCTTTCTCGGTCCGGACTTCATCACCGTGACGAAGGATGCGGCCGTCGAGTGGCTGCACCTCAAGCCCGCCCTCCTCGGCGCGGTGATGGAGCACTACCAGTCCGGCGCGCCCGTGATGAAGGGCGAGGGGCCGCAGGTCGGCCATGCCGCGCATGACGGGCCGGACAAGGAGATCGTGGGCCAGATCGTCGAGCTTCTCGACACCCGCGTCCGCCCTGCCGTCGCGCAGGACGGGGGTGACATCACCTTCCACGGCTTCGACAAGGGGGTGGTCTATCTCCACATGCAGGGCGCCTGCGCCGGTTGCCCGTCCTCGACGCTGACGCTGAAGCACGGGATCGAGAACCTGCTTCGTCACTACATTCCCGAAGTGACCGAGGTGCGGCCTGTCGGCCTCTGAGCGCGTGCACATGACCGTATGCTGACCGGGCGCTGCTACTGCGGGGCCACCACGCTCGGCGCGGCGACGGCGCCGAGCGTGGTGGCCTTCTGCCATTGCGCCGACTGCCGCCGCTGGACGGGTGCGCCGCTCCCCGACTTTGCGGCATTCGCCGATGGCACGCTGACCATCGAGCCCGATCCCGGGCCATTCTCGACCGTGCCAGGCGTGGAACGCTGGTTCTGCCGCACCTGCGGCTCTCCGCTCGCCGCGCGGTTCGACTACCTGCCGGGTCAGGTCTACGTGCCCCTCGGGGTGCTCGATCAGGCACCGGATCTGGCCCCTGCGCTCCACGCCCATGCGGATGCCGCACTGCCATGGCTACACATTGCCGATGACCTGCCGCGCCAGGACGGCAGCGCGCAGGAAGCGCTCGGGCCGGGCGGCGGGGATGCGCCGTGATCCTCGGCATCGACACCTCCGCCAGCCGCTGCGCCGTGGCGCTCTTCCGGCCGGATCTGATGCCGGTCGTTCTGGCGGAGCGGATGGACCGCGGCCATGCCGAGCGGCTCTTTCCGATGATCCGGGAGGTGCTGGCCGAGACCGGCCAGGGCATCGATGCGGTCGAGCGTATCGCCGTCTGCACGGGCCCCGGCTCCTTCACCGGCCTCCGCGTAGGCGTCGCCGCGGCCCGCGGCCTCGCGCTCGGACGCGGCATTCCCGCCATCGGCGTCACCCGCTTCGCGGCGCTGGCCGCCACGTTCGTCCGACCGCAGGGGTTGGACGAGAATGGCGACCGGTCCGGCGCGGTCACGATGCCGCGCACGCTCGAGGAGAAGGTCGGCTGGGCCGAGCGCCGCCCCCTCGCCGTCGCCATCGCAGGCCGCGGTGCCGTCTATCTCCAGCTCTTCGAAGCTGGCACCGCCATAACGGAGCCCGCGCTCATCGCACCGGACGCACTCGCCGCCACCGTTCCGGCGGACGCCGTGCCGGTCGGCGACGGCTGGGCGATGGAGGGCGTCGATTCGAAGGGACCGGGCGGTCGAGGCGAGCCGGTTCTCCTGCCCGAGGGTCTGCCCGATCCGGTCCTTCTCGCAACACTCGGCGCCGAGGCCGTGCCCGGGCCGCCGCCAGCGCCGCTCTATCTGCGCGGCGCCGATGCGGACCCGCCGCGCGAGGCGCCGCCACGGCTCCTCAACTGAGGCGGCCGTCATGTCCGATCTCAGGATCGTCGTCCCTGGCCCGGCGGAGGCGGCAAGGCTCGCGGCACTCGATGCCGCCGCCTTTCCGGATGCAACGGCCACGTTCACCGCAGAGGACTATCTGGGTTTCGCAACAGCCGGGGAGGGCGTCCGGCCAACGGCGATCATCGCGGATCAGGACCTTGCGCGCTGTGTCGCCGTCCTTCGCTTCGCCGCCGACGAGGTGGAGGTCCTGACCCTCGGCGTCATCCCTTCGTCCCGCCGCACAGGCTCCGGGCGCGCGCTCCTCCGCACCGCATTCGCGGTCGCCAGGCGCTCGGGCGCCGTCTCCATGTTCCTCGAGGTCGCAGCGAACAACGATGCGGCCCGCGCCCTATACGGCTCCGAAGGCTTTGCCGAGGTCGGTCGGCGCAGCGGCTATTATCGAAGACGCGACGGCAGCCGGGTAGACGCCCTCGTCCTGCGCCTCGACCTCGCCGGCAAGGCACCCTGAACCCAAGCCAACAGATACCCCGCCGGTACTCCGCCGCTACCGTTGCCGTCGCCCGGACAGGGGAGTAGAAGGCGCGGCATGACGAGCGCACGCCCCATCCGCGACCTTTCCGATCGTCGGCGCCTGCCGAGCCGGTTCTTCGCGCGCGTGCAGCCCCGTCCGAAGGGGTGAGCGGCCGCGCAACGCGGCCCTCCCGCCCAAGCCCCTGAAGAGACGAGAGAACACAGCCATGGCCAAGACGCTCTACGACAAGATCTGGGACGCCCATGTCGTCCACGAGGCCGAGGACGGCACCTGCCTCCTCTATATCGACCGACACCTCGTCCACGAGGTCACCAGCCCCCAGGCCTTCGAGGGCCTGCGCATGGCCGGCCGCACTGTGCGCGACCCCGGCGCGACGCTGGCGGTGCCGGACCATAACGTGCCGACCGATCCCACGCGGCTCGAAGGGATCAAGGACGAGCAGTCCCGCATCCAGGTCGAGACGCTCCGCAAGAACGCGGCCGATTTCGGCATCGAGATGTTCGACGTTGACGACAAGCGCCAGGGCATCGTGCACATCATCGGGCCGGAGCAGGGCATGACCCAGCCGGGGATGACCATCGTCTGCGGCGACAGCCACACGGCGACCCACGGCGCCTTTGGCGCGCTCGCCCATGGCATCGGCACCTCGGAGGTCGAGCATGTGCTGGCCACGCAGACGCTGATCCAGAAGAAGTCCAAGAATATGAAGGTCGAGGTCCGGGGCACGCTCCCCATGGGCGTGACCGCCAAGGACATCACCCTCAGCATCATCGGCGAGACGGGCACGGCCGGCGGCACGGGACACGTGATCGAGTACTGCGGCGAGGCGATCGAGAGCCTCTCGATGGAAGGCCGCATGACCGTTTGCAACATGGCGATCGAGGGCGGGGCGCGGGCGGGCCTGGTCGCGCCCGACGCCAAGACCCTCAAGTATCTGGAGGGCCGGCCCCGGGCGCCGAAGGACGCGGCCTGGGACCAGGCGGTCGCGCATTGGCGGACGCTGCGCACGGACGATGGCGCGCATTTTGACCGTGAACTCGTGCTGGACGCGGCCAAGATCTCGCCCGTCGTCACCTGGGGCACGAGCCCCGAGGACGTCCTGCCGATCAACGGCGCCGTGCCGCATCCCGAAGACTTCAAGGGCGGCAAGGTGGCCGCGGCAAAGCGCAGCCTCGAATACATGGGGCTCGAGCCCGGGACGAAGCTCGAGGAGATCGAGATCGACACGGTCTTCATCGGCTCCTGCACCAATGGCCGGATCGAGGACCTGCGCGAGGTGGCCCGCATCATGGAGGGGCGCCGCGTGAAGGATGGTCTGCGCGCCATGATCGTGCCGGGCTCCGGCCTCGTGCGGCTTCAGGCCGAGGAGGAGGGCATCGCCCAGAAGCTCCAGGAAGCGGGCTTCGAGTGGCGCATGGCCGGCTGCTCCATGTGCCTTGGCATGAACCCCGATCAGCTCGCGCCGGGGGAGCGCTGCGCCAGCACCTCGAACCGGAATTTCGAGGGACGCCAGGGCCGAGGTGGGCGCACCCATCTGATGAGCCCGGCGATGGCCGCCGCCGCCGCGATCACCGGCCGGCTGACCGATGTGCGCCATCTGGGCTGAGGCGGCCGGGGCCTCTTGAGCCCATGCGATCGTGAGGCGGGCAGCTCGACTGCCCGCCTTTCTGATTCTCTGGCGCGTGGGGACGCGAAGGCCCGGCCGAGCCGTGCGCTGTCGGTCGACGATGTTCTCGATACGGGCAAAGCGCCTCATGATGACGATGCTGATGCGGATCTGGCGGTTTGTGGGCCCTGAAACCGCGTTTGCGCGCGGTATTTGGCCGAAATCAGCCGCTTAAGGTTTTCAGAACCATCTCGTACGAGCCTCCGCCTTGTCCCGGCCCTTCGCGCCGGGGGGAAGGAAGGCGAGGCCCATGTCGCGTGCCGTGTTTGTCGCTATGCGTTGTGTTGGTCTCCTGAGGGCCCTGCCATTCCTTCTCACCTTTCTCGCGGCGGGTGCGGCGCAGGCACTGCCGTTGTCCGGGGCGTTCGAACGGAGCCTTCCCGGACTGACGCCGCCCGGCATCCTCGCGCTCGCTGCCGGGCATGAGGAGAGGCCGCCGGGCGGGGATGGCGAGCTGACATTGCCGCCAGTGGCCGCCGGCGCCTCCGCGCTCGGCATCTCGATCGGCGATGCCCCTGGCGTGCGGCGGACGTTCCCGCAGCGGCGCGGGCTCGACCGGCTCAGCAGTGTCGTGATCGCCGGCATCGCAGCCCATCACCGTCGTCGCGCCACCAACTGGCGGGCATTCGTCGGACAGAATGAGCGGCCACGGCTCGACATGCTGTCGCTCGGCATCGTCGGCAATGCGATCGTGGACCGGCTGATGCTGGATCCGCTGATCGAGGTGTTACTCACGAGCTCGCTCGTCGGCGGCGACCCCTTTTCCGCGGTCGACACCATTGCGGCACCGTTGCCCGCGCCGATCATCCTGTTGATGGGCGGCCTCGCGGCCCTCGGGGTCTGCGCGCGCCGTCGAAAGGCCGCTCGCACCGGCAAATGCAGCTCGGGCGGGTTCAGCGCGCCGCAGGCCCGTGGGCCGGGGCGCCGCCGTCGGGCAGGCGTGCGGCGAGACGCGGCGCGACGGCTGCGAAGAGCAGGCTGGCGCCCAGGCACCAGGCGGCCATCGCGGGGGCCTGCACCGGCAGCGCGGCACCCGCATCGATCAGGAGGCCCGTGACGCCAGGGCCGATGGCGGTGGAGACCACCATGGCCGACGTCGTGAGCGCCTTCACGCCCCCGATGTGGTCGGTGCCATAGAGCGCGGGCCAGAGCGCGCCGAGAAGCGTAACCACCACGCCCTGGCTCACCCCGATGCCCATGAGCGTAAGCAGCCAGACCCATTCCCCGCCCGGCAGGGTAAGGCAGGAGATCGCGGCCGCCAGCGGCAAGAGCGCTACGGGCAGAAGGCGCAGCACGCCGTAGCGATCGACGACACGTCCCGCCGCCAGCGACGTGATGACCGACAGCGCGGCATAGACCGGGTAGCCCGTCGCCATCGTCGCGAGATCCCAGCCCCGAACCTCCGAGACATGGACCTGATGGAAGAAGGCGACAGTGCCGATGAAGCTCGGCGCCAGCACCCCCCCGGCATAAGTGCCCAGAAGGCCCAGTGCGAGAGCACCCGGCGCCGCGTCCAGTGCCGCCCGTCCATCCCGGCAGCGCTCTCATGCCCGCCTTCGCCCTGCGGCACCCGACCGCCGCGCGCGAGCAGGAGGAGGAGCACCGGCAGCACGACGCAGAGGAGCGTCCCCGCCGCCAGCAGCCAGCCGTCCCGCCAGCCCACCGCGCCGATCAAAAGCACCGCAACCGGCGGCAGCAGCGCCTCGCCCGCCGGAAAGCCGAGCACCGCGATGGCGACGGCCCGGCCGCGATTCGCCCGGAACCAGCGCGCCGTCGCCGTCATCGCGAGGTGGCTCATCATCCCCTGCCCGCAAAACCGCAGCCCCAGCACGCCGAGCCCGAGCCAGAGTGCCGAGGGCGCGAGCGCCATCAGCACCAGCGCGGCGGCATAGAGCGCGACGGTGCCGAGGAGGAGCGGACGCAGCGCCACGCTGTCCGCCAGTCGCCCCGCCTGCACCAGGATCGCCGCCGAGCCGAGGGTCGCGGCGGTATAGAGTATGCCCCAGTCCCCGTCGGAAAGTCCGAACTCCGCGCGGATCCCGCCCGCGAAGAGCGAGATGAAGAAGGTCTGCCCGAAGGACGAGCCGAAGGTCATCAACGCCGCGGCGGCCAGCCACGGCGCGTTCATGCGATAGAAGCCCTGGGCCATGCCGCCCCTTTAGCGGCGCAGGCGCACCGGCGAAAGAGGCGACCGAACGAGGCCGGACAGGCTCAGCGGAAGATGATCGTTCCGCCGAAGACCGGCGGGACGAACACGTCCCCACGAATGATCACGTCCGGCCCGTAGTGGCGGGGGCCCCAGTAGTCGCGATAGTAGCGCGGCCCATAGCCACCACGGTGTCCCCGCCAGTGACCGTGCCGCCGTCCGCGGCGATAGCCGTCGCGGTAGCCGTGCCGCCGACCGGCCCGATAGGCGCGGCGATAGGGCCGGTAGCCGCGACGATACCCGCGATGGCCCGCCTCGAGCACCGGCGCCTCGGCCTTGGCGGCGGCGGATGACGGCGAGGGCGCCGTACTGCCCGTCATGGCACCGGCAGCGCCTGGCAGGGCCGCCGCACCGGCGACCAGGGCGGCCGCGAAGGCGAGGCGGCCGGCGAGCGAACGGAGGGTCGGCATAACGGTTCTCCTCAGTTGAGACATCGTCTCAACGCGCCGCCCCCACCCTTCCGTCGCGAAGAGCGGTCCTCAGCGGTTGCGCCCGAAGCGCCCGCCGCTATGGCCACCGAAGCGACCCCTCACACCGAAGCCGCCCTTCTTGCCGAAGAAGAACCCCTTGCGAAGGCCGCGCCCGCGAAAACCGCGACGGGCGAAGCCGCCGCGGAAGCCACCCCGGAACCCACGGCGAAAGCCGCGCCCGCGGAAGCCGCGATGTCCTCTGAACCCGCGGCCCCCACGGAACCGCGCCTTCTCGACGACGGCCACCGGACCCGCAGCCTCGATCGTGGCAGCCGCGGTTCCGAACACCGGCAACGCGGCAACGCCACCTGCCGGTCCGGCAGGCGCCGCGACGGAGGGCGCTGCCACCAGCGCCGCACCCATGGCCAGGAGGGCGGCAAGCGCGCCCGTCCGCAGTCTCGCCATCGTCATCGAGGAGGTCATCGTCGTCTCCGTCGCTTTCCGGGCCGGCCCCAGTGCCGGCGCTCCAGCGGAGGTGGGGATGCTTGCCGGGCCCGCAACGCACGATACCTCACGCTAACGTCAAGCTTGCGACACGACCCTGCGCCGTGCGACGAGGACACCGCATCGAGAGGAGGACCGAGATGGAACCGTTCCGGAAGCTGACCGGGGTTGCAGCCCCGCTGCCGCTCATCAATGTCGATACCGACATGATCATCCCGAAGCAGTTCCTGAAGACGATCAAGCGCACCGGGCTCGGCGTGAACCTCTTCACCGAGATGCGCTACGACGAGACGGGCGCGGAGAAGCCCGATTTCGTGCTCAACCAGCCCGCCTATCGCGGCGCCGAGATCCTGGTGACGGGCGACAATTTCGGCTGCGGCTCGAGCCGGGAGCACGCTCCCTGGGCGATCCTGGATTTCGGCATCCGCTGCGTCATCGCGCCGAGTTTCGCCGACATCTTCTACAACAACTGCTTCAAGAACGGCATCCTTCCCATCGCGCTGCCGCAGGAGGAGGTCGACAAGCTGATGGACGACGCCGAGCGCGGGGCGAACGCGACGCTGACAGTCGATCTGGAGGCGCAGACCATCGAAGGTCCGGACGGGGGCAAGATCCATTTCGAGATCGATTCCTTCCGCAAGCACTGCCTCCTGAACGGGCTCGACGATATCGGCCTCACGATGGAGCGCGAGGCCGCGATCACCGATTTCGAGGCCAGGCGCCGCGCGGCAACCCCCTGGCTCGACACTGCAACCGGCTGACCCTCAGGCCCAGGGGCGCGGGCGGGTCGGACGGTGTAGCCATGGGCGCATCGCAGCGGCGCTCGCGCTCGCCTCGGGGCTGCTCGCCGCCGCCTCGGATGCGAGCGCGCAGGCGGTGAGCCCAGCACGCGCAGAGGGCACCGTGCGCATCGCGCAATTCAACGCTTCCCTCTACCGGGAGGGCCCGGGCGTCCTGCTCGCCGATATCCGGAAAGGGGACGCGCAGGTCGAAGCGGTGGCGGCGATAATCCGCACGGTCCGGCCGGACATCCTCCTCCTCAACGAGTTCGACCGCGATGCCGAGGGCCGGGCGCTCGACGCCTTCGCGGCCTTGCTGGCACGCGACGGCGATGCGCCAGCGGGCGGCGGCCTCGAGACGGCGGGGATAGCCTACACGCACCGCTTCCACGCGCCGGTGAACACCGGCATCCCTTCGCATCGCGACCTCGACGGGGATGGCGAGACCACGGGTCCGGGCGATGCCTGGGGCTGGGGCGCCTTTCCGGGCCAGTACGGCATGGCCGTCCTCAGCCGGCACCCGATCGACCGGGCCGCGGTCCGGACCTGGCAGCATCTGCGCTGGCACGCGCTGCCCGGCGCACTCCGCCCCGTGTTGCCGGACGGCCGCTGGTTCCATGACGAGGAGACCTGGCATCTCCTCCGCCTCAGCTCCAAGTCCCACTGGGCCGTACCGATCGAGGCGCCCGGCGGCAGGCTCACTCTCCTCGCCGCGCATCCCACGCCCCCGGTTTTCGACGGGCCGGAGGATCGCAACGGCAGGCGCAACGATGACGAGATCCGCCTCCTCCACGCTATCGCGACCGAGCCGGAGGCCAGCTGGCTCATGGACGATGCTGGCCGTGCGGGCGGGCTGGCGACGGGGACGCCCTTCGTCATTGCCGGAGATCTCAATGCCGATCCGGTAGATGGCGCGGCCAGACGCGACGCGCTGCGCACCCTCCTCGCCGATCCCGCCCTTCAGGACCCGAGACCCAGCAGCGACGGCGCCTCCGAGGCCGCGAGCAGACAGGGCGACGGGAACGCGCGCCAGTCGGGCAGCCCCGCCTTCGACACGGCCGACTGGCGCGACAGCCCCGGCCCCGGCAATCTTCGCGTCGACTACGTCCTGCCCTCGGCCGGGCTCGAGATCGTTGGAAGCGGCGTCTTCTGGCCTGCGCCGGGTCAGCCGGGCGCAGTGCTCATGGACGGGGGCAAGCGGCCCGCAAGCTCCGATCACCGTCTTGTCTGGGTCGATCTCCGCCTGCCCTGACCACGCCGCCGCTCGGCGCTCCGGCACCACCGGGCGGAACCGCTGTCATCGAGCACGGCGGCGCACCGTTCAACCGGTCTTCATGCCCGTGCCGAGGCGCGCACCGCCACAGGCGGCACAACCCTCCCGTCGGGAGAGCCGCAGCACCCGCGTCTCCGCCCGCAACGCATCATAGAGCAGCAGGCGCCCCGCAAGCGTTTCGCCCGCCCCGGTCAGCACCTTCACCGCCTCCACCGCCTGCATCGCACCGATCACGCCCGCGAGCGCGCCGAGCACCCCTGCCGCCGCACAGGCCGGCACCAGCGCCGGATCAGGCGCTTCCGGAAAGGCACAGGCGTAGCAGGGCCCGCCGCGCGCGCTGTCGAAGACGCCGACCTGCCCCTCCCAGCGCCCGATAGCGCCGGCCACCAGCGGGATACCTGCCGCGATGGCCGCCTCGTTCACTGTGTAGCGCGTATCGGCGTTGTCCGACCCGTCGAGCACGATGTCAGCACCCCGCAACACCGCCGCCACGTTGTCCCGATCGAGCCGGACCGCGACGGGCTCGACCGCGACATGCTCGTTCAGCCGGCCGAGCGCCGCCGCGGCAGCCTGCGCCTTCGGGCGACCCACCTCGGCCGTGGCGTAGAGCACCTGGCGCTGCAGGTTCGACAGGCTAACCGTGTCGTCGTCCACGACCGCGATCCGCCCGACACCCGCCGCCGCGAGGTAGAGGAGCGCCGGGCAGCCAAGCCCGCCCGCGCCGATCACCACGACCCGCGCCGCCTTCAGCCGCTGCTGCCCCGGCCCCCCGATCTCGTGCAGCACGAGGTGGCGGGCATAGCGTTCGAGCTCGTCCGACCCGAAGCTCACGCGTCCCCGCTCCCGCCATCCTTGGCCGCCACCCGGGCCTTGCGCACCAGCGCGAAATAGACGGCGGCAAGCCCGAGAAGCACCGCAGCACCCAGAGCGCGCACCAGCATCGTCTCCCAGTCGGTGACCAGTGCGCTCTCGCCCCCGAAGGCTGCAAAGCCCAGCATGACCGCAACCGTCAGATAGAGCCCGATCGGCAGCACCAGTTGCCGCTCCCGCCGCCAAGCATAGCGCGAGGCTTGCCCGAGGCAGGCGAGCATCCCGAGCGCCGCGACGATTTCGATGAATAGCATTCCGATCCTCCCGTCGCCTCTCCCGCCCTACCTGCGCTCGGGAAGCCGGAACGGCAAGGTCCGCGGCCCGCGCCACTGTCGGTCATCCTGCCGCCACCGGCACGAAGACGCAGCGCCAGCAACGAGTACGAACGATGCATCGCCGCCGCGGGCATAACGCCGCCAGGGGCGGAACGATGGTCGCGGCGGCCTCGAAGCCTTCAGAGCCCGTCGAAAAGCGGTGTCGAAAGATAACGCTCGGCGAAGCTCGGCAACACCGCGAGAAGCCGCTTGCCAGCCATCTCTCGCCGCTCCGCGATCTCGAGCGCCGCGGCTACGGCCGCGCCCGAACTGATGCCGCCTGCGATGCCCTCCTCCCGCGCGAGCCGGCGCGCGGTATCGAAGGCGGTCGCATTCGCAACCGTCAGCACCTCGTCGATCAGCGAGACGTCGAGGTTCTGCGGCACGAAGCCGGCCCCGATCCCCTGGATCTTGTGGCTGCCCGGCGGAAGGCCAGACAGCACCGCGCTGTCCTCGGGCTCGACGGCGACGATACGCAGCTCCGGCAGCCGCGGCTTCAGCACGCGGCCGACGCCGGTCAGCGTCCCGCCGGTGCCGACGCCCATGACCAGCACGTCGAGCCGGCCCTCGCAATCCGTCCAGATCTCCTCCGCCGTCGTCGCCGCATGAATAGCCGGGTTGGCAGGGTTCTCGAACTGCTGCGGGATCACGGCGCCGGGGATCTCGGCAGCAAGCACCTCGGCCCGGTCTATCGCCGCGCCCATCCCGCCGCCGGAGGGCAGGAGATCGAGCTCCGCGCCGAGAAGCGCCAGCATCTTCCGCCGCTCGATCGACATCGTCTCGGGCATGCAGAGGATGAGCCGGTAGCCCTTGGCCGCCGCGGCGAAGGCGAGGCCGATCCCGGTGTTGCCCGAGGTCGGCTCGATGATGACGGATCCCTCGCGGAGCGTTCCCGCCGCCTCCATCGCCTCGATCATGGCGACGCCGATCCGGTCCTTGACGCTCGCCAGCGGGTTAAAGAACTCGAGCTTGAGCAGCACTTCCGCCCGCGACCCGTGCGCCTCGGCCATGCGCCCCATGCGCACCACGGGCGTACCCCCGATGGTCTCGGTGATGCTGTCGTAGACCCGCCCGTGCGGCCGGCAGCGCCTCGCCGCGGGCACAGGCGCCGGCACGGGGCCGTCATCGGCGCGCGCGCTCATGCCCGGCCCGCACGGGCCGCGACCGGGTGAGGGGCGAGCGCCCGCTCCATGACCGCCTCGCCCTGGCGGACCTCTCCCGTCGGCTCGAAGCCCATGCGTTCGTAGAGCCCACGAGCAACGATGTTCCCCGGCACCACGCCGAGCACGACCACCTCGGGCCGCGGCTCGAACCGCGCGGCCCAGTCGATCACGAGGTCGATGAGCGCGCGACCGATGCCGCGGCCCTGATGCACCCGGTCGACCAGCAACCGTTCGAGAAAGAAGCGGCGCCCCTTACCGTCCTCGGGTTCGCCGCAACGGACCAGCACAAAACCGACCGGCGTCTCGTCGAGCAGCGCGAGGCGGGGAATGTCGCGCGGATAGACGTAGCATTCCGCCAGCGACTCCGCCGTCGACGCGACGAAGTCGCGCTGCACGGGATGCACCTCGAGCGCCAGCGTCGCCATCAGATTGGCCGATGTCACGGCAACGAGCCGCAGGACGCCGCCCGCGCAGGTCACCACCGGCGGCTCCGGGCACGGATGCGTCGGGTCAGATGCTGAAATCTGGGTCATGCTTTGCGCCATGCGGGATACCGAGCTTGTGCGCGTCACGGCAGAGATCCTCCATCGTGATCGCGTCGAGCCGGGCGAGCATTGCGTCGCGCGTCGCGGTCCAGAGCGGATGGACGATCTTTTCGCCAAGGGGCGCGGCCGAGAGGGGTTCGGCATCCGCCGCCTCGTCCATCGCATCGACCACGCGCACGACATCGCCCACGGTGATCCGCCGCCGTTCGCGCGCGAGAGTGTAGCCGCCCTTCGGCCCGCGGACGCCCTTGAGGATGCCCTGATGCACGAATTGCTGCATGACATGCTCGAGATAGCGCTGCGGGATGCCCTGACGGCGCGTGATGTCCTTGGACTGCACAGGGTCGGGCCGGGCATTGTAGGCGACATCCAGCACCGCCTCTAGCGCCAGCATGGTCTTGCGCGAAAGCCTGATCATGGCGCCCCCTCAACCCTGGCCCGTCGAGCCGAAGCCGCCGTCGCCCCGTGCCGTGCCGTCCAGCGTTTCCACCACTTCGGGCGCCACGGTCGCGTAGGCAGCGATCACCAGCTGCGCGATGCGGGCACCGTGTTCGACGCGGAAATTGGCATGGCCGAGATTGATGAGCGGCACCTGCACCTCGCCGCGATAGTCCGCATCGATCGTGCCGGGGGCGTTGAGCACCGTGACACCGTGGCGCGCTGCAAGACCCGAGCGCGGACGTACCTGCCCCTCGAAGCCTGTCGGGATGGCCATGGCGAGGCCTGTGGGGATGACGGCCCGTCCGAGCGGGGGCAGGACGATGCCGACCGCGCGATCCTCCTCATGAAGCGAGGCGCGGAGATCCATCCCGGCTGCGCCCGCCGTCTCATGCCGTGGCAGCGGGAGGGCATCGTCATGATGCCCAAGGCGCATGACCGCGAGGCAGAGCGGCCCGGTCACGGCAGGACCTGTGACCCGCCCGGTCACGATGCGCCCCGCGCCCGGCGCGGTGTGATGCGCACACCCGGGCTGCCATGTGCCTGCAGCGCCTCGGCCACGCGCGCGGCAAGCCTGCGGGCGACCTCGGCCTTCGGCGCCCTTGGCCAAGCCTCCGCGCCGTCCGCGCTCACCAGCGTCACCGCGTTCTCCGTCCCGCCCATGATGCCAGTGCCGGGACTGACATCGTTTGCCACGATCCAGTCGCATCCCTTGCGCACCCGCTTGGCGGTGGCGTTCTCGACGACGTCGTCCGTCTCGGCCGCGAAGCCGACCACAAGCGCCGGCCGGCGGCCCCCCGGCAGCTTCGACAGGGTGGCCCGGATGTACGGGGTCGAGGTGAAGGTTTGGGAGGCGACCGGACGCGTGGGGTCAAACGTTATAATAGATACGCGACCCACCA
>JBCCDG010000006.1:0-74275 GCA_039030915.1 Pseudomonadota bacterium
CGCGCTCAGCCTCGGCTTTCACGACGGCATCGTCGCCGCCACCGCCGATGGCCCGGTCGCCGGCGGCGACGCCGCAGCGGCGCCGCAGCCGGCGAAGCGCCGGCCCGCCCGGGACCCGCGCGCGACGCCCGGCGCGCGCCAGCCCAGCCTCTTCGACGAAACCTGAACGCTGCCCCGCCCACGGCGCACCGGCAGCCAACGAGAAGGAGAGAAAGGGATGCCCAAGGGATACTGGATCGCCCATGCGGACGTGCACGACATGGAGGCGTGGGGGCGCTATGTGGAGGCCGCCCGCACCGCCTTCGAGGCACACGGCGCCACCTTCCTCGCCCGCGGGGGCGCGCATGAGGAGGCGGAGGACCCGCAGGGCTGGAGCCGCCATGTGGTCTGCGCGTTCCCGAGCCTCGCCGACGCCCAGGCCTGCTACCATTCGGACGCCTACCAGGCCGCGCGCAAGCACCGCGAAGGCGCCGGCACCGTCTCGATCACGCTCGTCGAAGGCCTCGGCTGAGCCCGCCGAAAGGCTCCCCGGCGCCCGGGCGGGGTCAAGGATCGCGGCCACGCGACCGGCGGAGCCGGCCCGTCCTTGACGCCGCCCGGGCGCCGGATACGCTCGACGAGGAGCCCCTGCGGCTCCTCCCCAGCCCTCTTCGGCATCGGCGAAGCCGGGCACCGTTCCCGCCGGTATTTCCCCCTACCCCGATGACGCAGCGACCGCAGACGAGCATCGCGCCGGCCAGGCGCGATTCCGCTTAGCCGAAGGCCGCCCGGCCGCGCAGGATCGGCAGGCAGCGCCCGAAGAAGAGCGCCAGCAGCAGCACATAGGCAAAGAGCGGGAAAACCCCCGGCACCTTGGTCATCGACATCACGTTGAGCGCGCCGAGCGCCACCAGCATCGCCTTCTCGTAGGGAAAGAAGCCGTGCGCGAGCGCGTGGCGGAGCTGGTAGAGGATGCCGATATAGAGAAGCCCCATCTCGTAGATCATCGTGCGCGGCCCGGCGGCGAAGAGCGCGAAGCAGAGGACCGCGGCCTTCAGCGCCTCCGGCATCCGCGGGCTCGCCCAGACCCACAGCATGATGGCAATGCAGGGGAGCGCGAAAGCCGCATGAACCGCGCCCGCCACCGGAATCGGCACCAGCCAGCTCCGCAGATAGCTGAAGACGCTCGCGGTCAGCCGATAGTCCGCCGTGTCGCTCGTATGCGTCACCGTGGTCGCCTCGAGCTTGCCGATCCACGCCTCCCAGACCGCGACGCCGCCCACCAGCGTGGTGAGCGCGATCAGCGCCAGCAGCGTCACGCTCGCCCAGACGAGCGCCATCACCGTCCGCTCCGCCAGAAACGCGAGCGGCAGGGGCACGAAGAGATGCGGCTTCATCGTCGCGAAGCCGAGGGCGAGGCCCGAGAGCACGGGACGGGTGCGACGGTATTCGATGGCGAGCGCCAGCAGCACGGCCCAGTAGAGCCCCGCCTGCCCCGTCACCAGCGTGATCAGCATCGGTGCCGTCAGGAACGCGCCCACGATCGTGAGCCGGTGCGGCAGGATGCGCCAGCAGATCCAGAGAAAGACCGAGACCTGAAGGGCGACCCATACCACCATCATCCACGCCGGATGCCCGAGCCCGAGCCAGGAGATGAAGGGCAGCGCATGGGGCGGATAGTTCCAGGGCAGGATGCCGCCGATGGTCTCGACACCCAAGGTCTCGAGCATCACCCGATGCGTCGCCGCCCAGTCATAGGTGGCGGCCGCCCCTTGCTCCATCATCACGACCGAGGCGGTCCAGAAGGCCATGTAGTCGGGCGGCTTGAAGATCTTGCCGAAGAGCTCGGGGTTCACGTAGCTCGAATAGAGCGAGCCGATGGCCATGAGCACCACGCCGACCGCGCCGAACCAGAGCCAGGTCGCCGCCCGTGCGCCGTCGAGCCAGGCCGCATCGCGCAGATCGCGCGCCGCCTCGCCCGCCGCCGTGTCCCCTGCGCTCGCCTCGGCGCCCGTGGACGCCTCGCCCCGCTCCGTCACAGCTGCTCGCCTCCCTCGCTGCAGAGCAGCGGGCGCTTGTCCCGGCCCGTGATGGTCAGCTCCAGCCCCTCGTCCGGTCCGTCGAGCAGCACGCCGTTGATCTCGGAGCCCTCGCGCGTCATCGACCAGCAGAGCACCTCGCGGCCGAGCCCGTAGTAGAAGCAGATATTGCCCTCATAGGGCCGCCAGACGCCGGGCATGCACTCCCCGCTCGGATAGCGCCAGACCACGCTGCCGTCTTCCTCGAAACTCTCCGAGCCCCAGACCTCGCCGTCCTTCTCGAAATAGAGCGTGTAGCCCTCGGCATAGTCGCGGAACGCCTCGGGGCTCAGCCGCTCGCCCGTTTCTGCCCCTGCGCCAGGTGCGACGCAGACGAGCGTTGCGAGCAGAGCCGCGCCGCAAGCGGTCGAAAATGCCGTGCGTGCCATGTGAAGGCACCTCCCCAAGTCCCGCCATGCGCCGAGGGCGCCGCCTTCCCGGCGCTCCCGCCGATCCCCGGGCCAGTTTCGGCCGCACTGCGGCGCCGCGCAAGACCGGTATAGAAGGGTCAACCGAGCCGCCATCGCGCCGTTTCCCGTTCGAGACAAAGTGCCTCGCCGCAGACCTGCACCGTGAGCGTCAGGACACGCTCCTCCGGCGCGAGCGGCAGGGAGAAGGCGCCGTCATGGGCCGCGATCTCCGACCCGCCCGCATAGCCGGCGGCCAGGCGTGTGGGCGCGGGCCAGGTGGCGGCGGCCCCCTCCAGCCGCGGCGTCGCGAGCGCCATGCCGGTATCCGCCTCCCCGCCCGCCGCGATGTGCCAGCCGGGTGCAAGGCGGAAATGGAGGCGCGGGGCCGGCGCGCCATGCCGCGCCAGCCGCAGGCGGAGGCTGCCGTCGCCGAGGCTCCGCCGCGCCCCGCTCTCCCCTTCCTCGAGGATCCGTGCCGCGGCCAGCAGGTCGGGCCGGATCGCCGGCATCTGCGCCAGCATGCCCGCCAGCGCGGAGACGAGCGCCCTGCCACGCGCCGCCATTCCCGGCCCGGTGCCGCGATGCCCGAGCCGGGCGAGGAGCTCGGCCATCGCGCTCTCCCCCGCGGGTGTCGCGCCGTCCTGGCTCTCGTAGACGGGGCCCAGCGGTCCCGGCGCCTCGGCCATGCGGAACCGTCCAGACGCCTCGCCGAAGGCATCGATAGCGGCCTCGGCCAGCGCCACGGCCCGGTCCCGCCAGCGCGCCCCGCCCCTGGCGGGACCCGAGGCGTCGGCGAGCGCCAGATAGCCGAGGCCGAGCCAGGCATAGTCCTCGAGCAGCCCCTCGACCCGGCCGCCCTCGCCCCCCGGTGCCGCATCGTCGACGAGGCGGGAGAGGCGCCGCCGCTGCCCATCCCAGAGGGCGGACCAGAGCGACTCGCCGGCACGGGCAGCGGCGCTGGCCAGATCGGCCGCCTCGAAGGCCTCCGCCCCTTCGGCGAGCGCGCGGATCATGAGCCCGTTCCAGCCCGCGATCACCTTGTCGTCCCGCACCGGGCGGGGCCGTGCCTCCCGATAGCGGCGCAGCGCCTCCAGCGCGGGCTCGAGCCGGGCGAAATCCGGCGTGTCGTCGGGCGCGAGATGCAGCACGGCACCGGCCTCGATGGTCGGCGCCTCCTCACCCCCCAGCGTTCGGATCGCCCAATCCCGCTCCGCCGCCGGCAGACCGGCAAGGGCCGCGCGCATCTCCTCGGGCGTGAAGGCGTAGAAGGCGCCCTCCTCCCGCCGGCCCGCAGCGTCGAGGCTGTCGGCATCCTCCGCGGCGTAGAAGGCACCCGAGGGCGCGGTCATGTCCCGCAGCACATAGGCGAAGCACCGCTCGGCCGCCCGGCGCCAGGCAGGCTCCCCCGTCACCTCCCAGCCTTCGACGAAGGCGCGGGCGAGCTGGCCCTGATTGTAGAGCATCTTCTCGAAATGCGGGGTGCGCCAGTTCGGGTCGACCGTGTAGCGGTGAAAGCCCCCGCCGGCATGGTCGTGGATCCCGCCCGCCGCGATCGCCGAGAGCGTATGGCTCGCCACGCCCAGCGCCGCAGCATCGTCCGTCCGCCGCCAATGATCGAGGAGCCAGAGGAGGAAGCCCTCCTGCGGGAACTGCTGCACCTGGGAGAAGCCGCCCTCCTCGGCGTTGTACATCTGCGCAAGCTGCGCGGAGAGGGCGGCCTGCACCCCATCGCCGAGCGGCACCGGCGGACGCCCCCCGGGCGCGCCGAGCGAGGCGACCGCCCGCGCGATCTCGTCCGCGACGCCCTCCACCTTGTCGCGGCTCTCGTCCCAGGCGCGGCGCACCGCCTCCAGCATCCGCAGGAACTGCGGCTTCGGGAAATAGGTGCCGGTGTGGAAGGGGCGGCCATCGGGCAACAGCCAGACCGAGTTGGGCCAGCCCGCATGGCCCTGCTGGAGCTGCGTTGCGGTGATGTAGATCTGGTCGAGATCGGGCCGTTCCTCCCGGTCGAGCTTCACCGGCACGAAGCGGGCGTTGAGCACCGCCGCCACCTCCTCGTCGTCGAAGCTTTCCTCCTCCATCACATGGCACCAGTGGCAGGTGGCGTAGCCGACGCTGAGAAAGACCGGGCGGTCCAGCGCGGCGGCCTCGGCCAGCGTCTCAGTGCCCCAGGGCCGCCAGTCCACGGGATTGTGCGCATGCTGGCGGAGATAGGGAGAGGGCTCGCGGATCAGCCGGTTAACGAAGCGCGCCCGCCCGCCGGGACCGAGCAGATGCGTGCGCGGCCGGTAGCCGTCGCCAAGCGCGCCGTAGGCAGCCTCCAGCGCCGCCGTCAGGCCGGCATCCCGGTCGCTCCCCGGCGGCGTCTCCGTCATGGCCATGGCGCGCTCTCCTCCGGCATCCGGGCGGACCCTGCCCGATCCGCCCGTCGGCGCCTAGTCCTGCCGCCGGGGCCCGGGACCGGCGCCATGGGGGTGCGGGCTGGCGGGTGGGCGGAGCAAGGCGCGGGGCGGCACGCCCTGCGACGCGCGAACGGGCACCCTGTCCAGCCCGCACCCGCCCCCTCCGAGCCCCATATCGCGAAAACGCATCGCAGCCTTGCCGTGCCGCCGCTTTACCGCCCGGCGGGGAGGGCCTAACCCCTTGGCCATGGAATTTCTCGGCAAATCGGCCGCGCTTCAGCGGCGCATGGCGGAGACGCGGGACCTGGCACAGCGGCGCCTCGCGATCCTGCACGAGCTGGCACCCCGGCGCGGCGAGCGGGTGCTCGAGATCGGCTGCGGCGCCGGCCTCCTGCTGCGCGAGATCGCGCTTGCGACCGGGCCGCACGGCCTGGCCGCCGGCATCGACATCTCGCCCGATCAGGTGGCCGCGGCGGAGGCGGAATGCGCGGGCGTGCCGGGCGTGCAGGCGCGCACGGGCGACGTGATGGCGCTCGACTGGCCCGAGAACGTGTTCGACGCCGCGGTCGCCGCCCATGTGATCGAGTATCTGGAGGACCCCGAGGGCGCGCTCGCCGCGATCCGGCGCACGCTGAAGCCCGGCGCGCGCCTCGTCTGCCTCGCCGTGAACTGGGACAGCGACTTCTGGCACGGCCCGCCCGCCGAGCTGACCGCGCCCGTCATCGCGGCCTGGCGCGCGGGTCTGCCCCGGCCCAACCTGCCCGCGCAGCTTGGCCCGATGCTCGCGCGCGCGGGCTTCGGCGCGCAGCGCCAGGTGCCCGTGCCGGTGGTCAACGCCTCGCTGGCCGAGGACCAGCTCGCGCCGTGGATGGCGCGCCTGATGGCCGAGGCGGCGGGCGCGCCCGAGGGCCCCGCCTGGCTCGAGGCGCTGGAAGCGGCAGATGCGGCGGGCGAGATGTTCCACTCCTCCGTCCCTATCCTCACCACCGCCGTCGCGGTCTGAACGAGGGAGACGCGCATGCATCCGAACCCCGCCTTCCGCGGCCAGCCCGAGACCGAGGCGCTGGCCATGGCCCGCGCCCGCGGCTTCGGCATCCTTACCGCGCAAGGCCCCGCGGGCCCGCTGGCGAGCCATGTGCCCTTCCTGCTCGATACGGCGGGCGGGGAGGCGGAGGCGCATCTCGTCCGCTCCACCGCCCTCACCCGCGCACTCGCGGCCGCCGAAGGCCCCCTCGACGCGCTCCTCGTCGTCAGCGGGGCGGACGCCTATGTCTCGCCCGACTGGTACGGGGAGGCGGACAAGGTGCCGACCTGGAACTATCTCGCCGTCCATCTCCGCGGGCGCCTCCGTCTCGCGCCCGAGCGGGACATGCGCGCCCATCTCGACCGGCTGTCGGCGCATTTCGAGGGGCGCCTGCTGCCCAAGCCGCCCTGGAAGACCGACAAGATGCAGCCCGGGACGCTGAACAAAATGATGCGCAGCATCATGCCCGTCGTCCTCGAGATCACGGGCATCGAGAGCACGGTGAAGCTCAACCAGAACCGCAGCGCCGAGGCGCGGCAAGGCGCCGCCAATGCCATCGCGGCCGGCGGCACGCCCGGCATGGAGACGGCGACGATCGCCGCCATGATGCACGCGCTCGACGACGACGGGCCGGGCAATGCCTGAGGCTGCGATCCGCGACGTCCCCTGCCCTGCCGCCCACATCCCGGGACCGGGCCTATCTAGAGGCAGACATGGCGGGGCTGCAGGATTTCGAGCGCCCGCTGGAGCCCAATCGCCTGCCGGGCGCGGAGATGGCGGCCGACCATGTCGCCATCCTGCTCGGCTGGGCAGCGGAGGGCGCCGCCGCCCTCACCCTCGCCAAGACGCTCGGGGCCCGGTCCGCAACGCAATCGTGAGTTGTGGGTTTACACCGTGACGACCGGTTCGCATCGCGGGCCGGCGCATTCGTTTCGGGCCAGGGAGGAGCACCACCATGCGCACCCTCATCGGCATCTTAGCCGTCGGTATCATCGCCTTTCTCTTCGGCACGCGCTACGAGGCGCAGCCGGGCGGCACGGTCGACAAGGCCGCCGGGGTCGTGGAGAACGCGGCCGACACGGTCAGCCAGACCGTTGCCAGCATCGCCGAAGACGCGAGCGAGACCATCGAGAACTGAGCGCTCAGCGCTCGTCGTCCAGCGTGAACTGCTCGCGCATCTTCTCGTAGCCGCCATGCGCGCCGAACTGGGCCTGGAGGGTCAGGAGTTCGGCGTCGCGGCGGCGGAATTCCTCGATCGTGTCCTCGGCCGCCTCACCGTCGCCGAGCGATCCCAGCGCATCGCGGGCCAGCACCAGCGCGCTCTCGAAATTCTCGCGCACCACACCGGTCGCCCCGAGCTTCTCGAGCCGGGTCTGCTCGAACCGGTCGCTTGCGCGGCAGAAGATCGGGGTCTGCGGTAGGCGCGCGCGCAGCTTTTCCAGCGCCTTGGCCGTCGCGGCCGGATCGTCGCCGCACAGGAAGATCGCATGCGCCTCCTCGGCGCCCACGATCTTGAGCACGTCGGACCGGCGAAGGTCCCCGAAGTAGACCTTGTTGTCGAAGCTCTCGGCGATGCGGATGCGTTCAGGATCCCGGTCGATGAGCGTGACCTCGTAGCCGCGCAGCTTGAGCACGCGCGCGACCACCTGACCGAAACGGCCGAAGCCCGCGACGATGACCGAGGCTCCCTTGGGTGCCGCGTCCACGCCGTCGATCCCGTCCATCCCGCCGCCCTCGCCCTTGCGCGTCGCCCGGTCCGCCGCGGCGACGGCGAGCGGGGTCATGACCATCGTGAGCACGACGATGGCGGAGATGATCGTGCTCGTCTCCTGCTGCCAGAGCCCCGCTGCCGTGCCGACGCCAAGGATGACGAAGCCGAACTCGCCGCCCTGCCCCAGTAGCGCAGAGATGCGCAGGGCCGCCGACGGCGTCGAGCCGGCGGAGCGGGTGAGTACCCACAGAAACGCGGCCTTGCCCGCATAGAGCACGATCGCGGAGAGGAGCACGAGCCACCACCACTCGAACACCACCGGCCAGACGACGCCCATCCCCACGCTCATGAAGAAGAGCGCGAGGAAGAGCCCGCGAAAGGGCTCGATATCCGTCTCGAGCTGATGGCGGAACTCGCTCTCCGCCAGCAGCACGCCGGCGAGGAAGGCGCCGAGCGCCATCGAAAGCCCGGCAGCCTGCATCGCGAGCGCGGCGGCGGCGACGACAAGCAGTGCCATCGCCGTGAAGATCTCGTCCGTCCGCGTGAGCGCGATCACCCGGAAGAGCGGCGTCAGCCCGTACCGGCCGACCGCCAGCACACCGGCGATGGCGCCGAGGCCGATGGCGATGTCGCTCCACCCCCCGCTCGCCTCCCCGCCTGCGCTGCCGAGAAAGGCGACGAGCGCGAGGAGCGGGACGATGGCGAGATCCTGGAAGAGGAGGATGGAAAAGGCCCGGTCGCCATGCGGCGTCGTCATCTCGCCACGGTCACGCAGGATCTGGACCGCGAAGGCGGTGGAGGAAAGCGCCAGCGCCGAGCCGATGGCGAGCGATGCCGCCCAGCCGAGCGGCGAGAGCAGCCACACCGTGCCCGCCAGAAGCGCGGACGTCGCCAGCACCTGCGCGAGGCCGAGCCCGAAGATCTCCATGCGCATGCGCCAGAGCCGTTCGGGACGCAGCTCGAGCCCGATCACGAAGAGGAGGAGCACCACCCCGAACTCCGCCACATGCCGGATGCTGTCCGCATCGCTCACGAAGCCGAGGACATGCGGCCCAATCAGCGCGCCTGCGGCCAGATAGCCGAGCACGGAGCCGAGGCCGAGCCTCTTGAAGATCGGGACCGCGATCACGGCCGCGCCGAGAAAGACGACCGCGCCCGTCAGGATCGGGTCCGCCGCCGCGCCGGGTGCTGCCGCCATCAGCCCTCCTCCGGCCCCGCCTGCAGCGCCGGCCCGCCTCAGTCGTCCTCGATCTTACGGCCTTCTCCGCCGAAGCGCATTACGAGGTAGGCGATGATCACGCCTGCTGCCGCCCCTTCGGGCACGAAGAGATAGGGCGTGGCAAGGGGGCTGTCCTCCCCGAAAAGCGCTTCGACGAAATCGCGCATGAAGGCGTCGCCCAGCATCGACACAAGAAGGTTGAACCACGCGCCGACGAAGGCGCCCCGCGCCCACCAGGGCACGCGCCAGGGCAGTGCGCCGCTGTTCTCCAGCACCTCGAGCATCGCGATCACGGCGCCCATGGTCGGATACCAGAGCAGGATGCCCCAGCGCGCCACGTCCGAAGCCGCGGGCGTGATGATGGGCACGAGGACGAAACCGACGAGCCCGATCAGCAGGCCCGCCATCTTCGCCACCGCGAGGCGTGTCAGGAATGTCGGGCCGTCCACAGTCCCTCCCCCGGATATTCCTGCGTCGAGGGCGGAACCTAGCAGACGGCCGGAATGAGTCACCGGTATCATATCGTCGCAAGCGCCTCGAGCCTGCACCGCGCCTTCCGCGCCACGCGGACGAGCCGGTCGCCGGGGGGCCTGGACGGGCCCCGGGCGGGCCTGGGCGAGGTCCGGCCATTGCCGCCCCCTGCGTCGGCGTATAGACCCGGCGGCGTGCGTACAGCACCCCATCCGCGCCGCCTGCCTTCGAGATGCCTGGGAGCCTCCCGCCATGGCCCGTGTCCTCATCACCTCCGCGCTGCCCTACATCAACGGCGTCAAGCATCTCGGCAATCTCGTCGGCTCCATGCTGCCTTCCTGCGCCTATGCCCGCTATCTGCGTGCCCGCGGATACGAGGTGCTGCTGATCTGCGCGACCGACGAGCACGGGACGCCGGCGGAGCTGGCCGCGGCCAACGCGGGCCAGTCCGTGGCCGAATACTGCGCGGAGATGCACGGGGTTCAGAAGCGGCTGGGCGACGGGTTCCGGCTGTCCTTCGATCATTTCGGCCGCTCGTCGTCCGACCGGAACCATCGGCTCACCCAGCATTTCGCCGGAAGGCTGGCGGATGCGGGACTGATCGAGGCGGTGGAGGAGCGGCAGGTCTACTCCCCCGCGGACGGCCGCTTCCTGCCGGACCGCTATGTGGAGGGCACCTGCCCCAATTGCGGATACGACCGCGCGCGCGGCGACCAGTGCGAGAACTGCACCAAGCAGCTCGACCCCGTGGACCTGATCGAGCCCCGATCTGCCATCTCCGGCGCCACGGATCTCGAGGTACGCACGACGCGCCATCTCTATCTCCGCCAGTCGGCCATGCGGGAGCGGCTGCGCGCGTGGATCGACGGGCAGAAGGACTGGCCGATCCTCACCACCTCCATCGCGCGCAAATGGCTCGACGACGGGGAGGGGTTGCAGGACCGCTCGATCACCCGCGATCTCGACTGGGGCATCCCCGTGCGCCGCGGGGCGGAGGACTGGCCCGGGATGGAGGGCAAGGTCTTCTACGTCTGGTTCGATGCACCCATCGCCTATATCGCCGCCACCGCCGAATGGGCCGATGCAGGCGGCCTCGACGATGCTGCATGGGAGCGGTGGTGGCGCGACGACAGGGGCGCTGGCGATGTCCGCTATGTCGAGTTCATGGCGAAGGACAACATTCCCTTCCACACCCTCAGCTTCCCCGTAACCCTCATGGGCGCGAGCGGCGACCTCCAGCCCGGCGGCAGGGAGGCGTGGAAGCTGGTCGACTATGTGAAGGGCTTCAACTGGCTGACCTATGACGGGGGCAAGTTCTCCACCTCCCAGGGCCGCGGGGTCTTCATGGACCAGGCGCTCGACATCCTGCCGTCCGACTACTGGCGCTGGTGGCTCCTGTCGAACGCGCCCGAGAGCGCCGATGCGGACTTTACCTGGGAAGCGTTTCAGGCGGGTGTGAACAAGGACCTGGCGGACGTGCTCGGCAATTTCGTGAGCAGGATCACCAAGTTCTGCCGCTCGAAGTTCGGCGAGGCCGTGCCGGACGGCGCCTATGGCCCGCGCGAACATGCGGTGACGGCGGCCATCGAAGGGCGCTTGCGCGCCTATCACAAGCATTTCGAGGCCATCGAGATACGGCGCGCGGCGGCGGAGCTTCGCGCGATCTGGGTGCTCGGCAACGAGTACCTGCAGGAAGCCGCCCCCTGGGCGACGATCAAGACCGACGAGGCCGCGGCCAAGGCGACGGTGCGCTATGCGCTCAACCTCGTCCGGCTCTACGCCATCCTCTCCCGCCCGTTCGTGCCGGATGCCTCGGACACGATGCTGAACGCCTTCGGACGCGCGGACGAGGCCGAGGACTGGCCGAACGATCTCGGCGCGGCCCTCGAAGCGCTGGCACCGGGCGACGCCTTCGCGGTGCCCGACAATCTCTTCGCCAAGGTCACGGACGAGGCGCGCGAGGAGATGGCAAGCCGTTTCGCCGGCAGCGGCTGAACCGGCGGCGGGAGCCATCATGACACGCGCGCCGCTCACCGGGTAGGTCACGGACTGGCTGCTCGGCCAGGCTCTGGAGGATCCGGAGACGGCGGCGCTCTTCTCTTCGCCGATCTCTGCCAGCGCCTGCGTGCCACGGGCGTCCCGGTCGAGCGCGCGCTCCTGACTTCGCCTCATCCTCGATCCCCGCTTCGGCTCGGAGGGGGTGCTCTGGAAGAGCGACGGTGCCGTCGCGCTCGAACAGTGCGACCGCCGCCTGGTCGGCGGTGTCCGCTGGCTGCCCGCAATTCTGCGCGCATCCTTCTCCGCCAGCAGCGACCGGGCGCGATGCAGGCGTGAACGCATATATCGAATATTTACGCTGCGCTTAACGCCACCTTCCGCTAAGGCTATGCGGGCGAGTGGGTGGTGTTTACGGAGACGGCGACCGGTGGATTTCGATGCGAGCTTCTTCGTGCATCTCGCAGCCGCCTGCTATGTCGCGGGATACCTGATCCGCGACCAGCTCTGGCTCAGGACGCTGCTGCTTGTCGGCACGTTTTTCTACATCGCCTACTATTACTTCGCGCCGAACGTACCGCTCTGGGAGGCGATTACGTGGTCCTCCGTGATGGCGGCAGCCAATGCCTATGTGATCGTCGATATGGCGCGGGACCGGGCGAGCTTCGGCATCACGGCCAGCCAGCGCACGCTCTATGACCGCTTCGCCCCGATGGCGCCGGGGGAGTTCCGCCGGCTGGTGCGCATCGGGCATTTCCACGCGGTCGACGCGGAAACCGTGCTGACACGCGAGGACGTGCAGCCGACGCATCTCTACTTCGTCACCGAGGGGCCCATCGAGATCGAGAAGAAGGGCGGCTCCTTCACCATCGAGGCGCCGGCCTTCATCGGGGAGGTCTCGCTCCTGACCGATAGCACGGCGAGTGCGACCGTCCGGCTCTGGCCGGGGGCGCGCTATGTGGCGTGGGAGCGGCGCGATCTGATGGTGCTGCTCGACCGGCGGCCGCAACTGCGCCAACGCTTCGACACGCTCCTCAACATCGACCTCGCCAAGAAGGTAGGGGCGGGGACGCGTACCGCCTGACCCCGCCCGCGGGAACGCATGCCGGCGGGCCGTCCCCGTGTTGCCGGGCCCGGCAACGCGGGAGCGTCGGACGTCAGCGCTGCGAAGCGCGGCGCTGCGCCTCAGCCGCGCTCGAGTGCCAGGGCAATGCCCTGGCCGCCGCCGATGCACATGGTGACGAGGCCGCGCTTCGTGTTCGTGCGCTCGAGCTCCGCGAGGCATTTCAGCACCAGGATCGCCCCCGTCGCGCCGATGGGATGGCCGAGCGCGATGGCGCCCCCGTTCGGGTTCACCTTGGCGGTGTCGAGGCCGAGGCCCTTGTTCACCGCGCAGGCCTGCGCCGCGAAGGCCTCGTTCGACTCGATGACGTCGAAATCGCCGGCCGCGAGGCCGATGCGCTCGAGCAGCTTCGAGACGGCGGGGATGGGGCCGAGGCCCATGACCTCGGGGCGCACACCCGCATGGGCATAGCCGAGGATCCTCGCGCGAACCGTCTTGCCCTCACGCGCCGCCGTCTCGGCATCGGCGAGCACAAGCGCGGCCGCACCGTCATTGATGCCCGAGGCGTTGCCAGCGGTCACCGTGCCCTCCTTGCGGAAGGCGGGGCGCAGCTTCGCGAGCTGCTCGGCGGTCGTGCCGGGCTTTGCGTGCTCGTCCGTCTCGACCACGATGTCGCCCTTGCGCGTCTTCACCGTGACGGGCGCGATCTGGTCCTTGAAATATCCCGCCTCGATCGCCTTGCCCGCGCGCTTCTGGCTCTCGAGCGCGAAGGCGTCCTGGTCTTCGCGGCTGATCTGATGCTCGGCGGCGACGTTTTCGGCGGTGACGCCCATATGCCCCGTGCCGAAGGGGCAGTTGAGGGCGCCGATCATCATATCGACCATGCCCGCATCGCCCATCTTCTGGCCCGTGCGGACGTTCATGGCGTGGGGGCTGCGCGACATCGATTCCGCACCTCCCGCGAGCGCATAGTCCGCATCGCCCATCGCGACCGACTGGAGCGCCGAGACGACCGCCTGCGCGCCCGAGCCGCAGAGGCGGTTGACGTTCATGGCGGGCGTCGTGTCCGGGATCCCCGCCTCGATGGCCGTGACGCGGGAGAGGTACATGTCCCTCGGCTCGGTATTGATCACATGGCCCATGACCACATGGCCGATCCGATCGGGCGCCACGTCAGAGCGCTCGAGCGCAGCCTTGGCGACGTGCGCGCCCGTCTCGGTTGGCGGCAGGGTGGAGAGGGAGCCGAGGAAGGTGCCGATTGGCGTCCGGGCACCGTCGAGGATCACAACGTCGCGAGCCATGTAAGTCTCCTCCGTTTCGTTTTTCGCTTTCCCCCTCTTCAACACGAAAACCGCCCCGCACGAAAGCGCGGGGCGGTCATCAGGCTGTCGGTTCCGGTCGGTGGGCGGCTATCGCCCACCGCGAAATCGAGGGTCGATCAGCTGTCGCTCTCGCGGACCCACACCTCGACGCGGCGGTTCGCGAAGCGACCGGCGAAGTTGTCGTTGCAGCCGACCGGCGTGAGCTCGCCATAGCCCTGCACCAGGACGGGGGAGCGGGTCAGCGCCTCCGAGCCGGTGATGTTCACGATCTCATCCAGCACGCCCTGTGCCCGGCGAACGGCGAGGGCGCGGTTGAGGTCGAACTGACCGATCGAGTCGGTGAAGCCGACCAGCATCACGTCGCGACCGACGAACTCACCCGCAGAGATGCGCGCGGCCAGCTCCTGCACGTCACGCAGCGACTTCGGGTCGAGCCGCGAGGAGCCCGGCGTGAAGCGGAAGGAGAGGCTGAGACGCTCGGCATTCCGCAGCTCGCCGAGCATTTCGCGCATGAGCGGGAGCGAAAACTCCTCCTCGTTGGTGATCGTGTAGACGATGCGCTCACCCTCTTGGGCCAGCGGGCGGCTCTCGGTGCGGAGCGAGATGAAGCCCGCGTCCTCGATCAGCGGCTGCGCCTCGTCCGAAAGCGCGAAGTCCACCAGGTTCTTCGCATGGGCCGAGGCCACCTGCGGGTTCTGGTAGAGGTAGAGACGCCGGCTGAGCGGATACTCCTCGGTCTTCATCGCGAAGGTCGAGGGACGGGCGACGATGCCGCATTCGAGACGGAGCGCCAGCGTCTTGGAGGCACGCTCATAGGCGACGCCCGTGAAGCCGATGCCCGCGAGATCGTTCGACACCGTGTCGGAGATCAGCGCGTTGTCCTCGTAGAACTCGGCCTCGTCACTGACGTCGAGCCCGTTCGGACGCATCACCAGGCTGTCGAACGTATCGAAGGTGCCGCTGTCCGTCTCGCGCGAGTAGACGTTGATGTCGAGATCGAGACCGCCGACCTCCGCCCAGTTGGTGATTTCACCTGCGAAGATATCCGCGATCTCGACGAGCGAGAGCGAGGCGATCGGGTTGTTCGGGTGCACGACCACGATGAGGCCGTCGAGCGCGATCACGTGCTCGTTCGGCCCCTCACGCAGATCGCCGATGCCGACGGCCGCGAGCTTTTCGGCGTCGTCGTCGCGCATGACGCGGCTCGACATACCCAGCGCGGCCTGCCCTGCCGCGATGCCCTCGAACGACGTCGTGGAGCCGTGCGCCTTGAGATCGATGGTCGCCATCTGGCGGCCGTCCGGATGCACGACGCGCAGTGTGCTCTCGTTCTGCGTCGCCGAAAGCTCACGCTCGAAATCGGCGTCGAGCGAGAACGCATAGCCCTCGACCAGCGCCGGCATGAGCTGGGCACCGATGGTGTTGGAGCCAAAGACACCGAATTCGGCGCCGAAGAGCTCGTTCACCGGGCAGCCCGGGCCATCGCACGACACCTGGGCGGCGGCGATGTTGAGCGTCCCGAGGCTGGTTGCGATCGTGTAGGTCGACCCATCGAATTCGATGAGTTCGCCATTCAGAGCCGTCGCGCCATCGAGCGACAGGAGAGTGATGGCCTTGGACTGCGCGAAGGCGGTGCCGGCCAGCAGGGTCGTCGACAAGGCGACGGCGAGCGCGGCGCTGTGCCGCTTCAGGTCGGTGAGCATCATAATCCCCTCAGTTACGCTCCCTCAGGTGCAACGCCCCTCAGCGCTGCGAGATGATAATGTCGCGGACGGCAGCCCCGATCAGCGGGTCTTGCTCCGTTGCAACATCGTCGCAGGCCATCGCCCCCAGGCGACGGTCCTCCGGTTCCTCCAACCGTCCACGCGAGCTGCGCGTGATGGTGAAGCTCGGCCGCGCGAACTCGCCCGACCCGCAGGTCGACGGAAGACGGTCGCGATGGCGGCTGGTGAAGTCGAGATACATCTTCACCACACCGGACTTGCCGCCGCGGCGGATCCAGTGGGTGTAGATCTGGACGTTCTGGCCCACGCCTTCGACGGGCGCGAAGCTGGCGAGATAGCCGCCGCCGCGCCGGCGCACCGCGCCGAAGTCCCGCGGCTGGTCGACGCGCACATGGCTTGTGCCGTCACGCTCCGCCGAGAACTCCAGCGCATGCAGGCCGAGCACCACCGGCGCGTCCCAGGCCAGGGCGACCCGCTCGATCCGCTCCACCGCGGTGAAGGGCACGCTGAACTCGAGCGTCTCGTCGTCGGCGAAGCTGAGCGCCGCGTCCGCCGAGGTCTCGAAGCCGTACATCGTGATCATGCCGCGGCCGGTTCGGTCGATCGTCACGCCGAACTTCATCTTGAGGTATTCGAGCTCGGCGACCGAGTCCGCATGGCAGGGCGAGGTGATCATCAGGTCTGTCTCGCCCGCGGCCCGCACGTCGAGCGTGATCGAGGGCGGCACGACGCAGGCAAGCTCGGTCGACGGCAGGCGCGCGATGTCGATCTGCTCGGGCGCATCCGTCACCTCGGGCTGCACGGCATCGCCGGCGCCGAGCGACGGCGAGGGCGACGTCACGCTGTCCGGGCTGATCGCGCTCATGCGCAGATCCCGCTCGTCACCCACACGGTCGGGCTGGGCAAGCGCCTCGGGGCCCGTGGTGTCGATGAGCGGCATCGCCGACATCGTGTCCCGCAAGTCCATGATCTCGCGCAGCGCCTCGGTGGGCTCGGCGAAGGCGATGGCGGCGCCGCCGGTAGCGACGGAGCCGACCGAGAGACCCGGATTGAGCTGGGTCGTGTCGGTTTCCGGGCCGGCGAGCTCGAGCGATTCGGCGCCTGCCTGCTGCGGCGCGGCGGTGGCGGTCGGCACCTCGACCCGGGCGAGCGCCAGCGTCGGCGTCGCCTGGCGACCGATGGCCGACGGTGCCGGTGCGGTGGCGCCATGGCCGGACACGGCGGACGGCGCGCTGCTGCCGCTGTCACGCACCACGTCGGGTGCCTGACCGCCGACCTGGGGCCGGGAGATGCCACTGCCCAGAGATCCCGGGAGCGACGGCGAACTCGGCTCAGGCGCGGCAAGCGCCAGCGACGTGCCGCCGCCGGCCGACGGCGCGGACGGTGCCGAGGGCGAGCCGATGGAGGGCGCGGCCAGCGACGGTGCGGCCGGGCGCGGCGCGCTTGCGGAGGGCTGTGCCGGGCTCCGGGCACCGGGCTGCGAGGGAGGCGCAAGCGCGAGCGACGACGGCGCGCTGCCAGCCGACGGGCTGCTGCGGCCGGGGATCGAAGGCGCCGGAACGGACGGTGCCGAGACGCTGGGCAGACCGGAAGACGGCGCGCTCGGCGTGGGCAGCCCGGCAAGCTGGCCGGGGACGGACGGGCTCCGGCTGGGCGCCGTGCTGCCTGGCAGCGACGGCGCGGACGGTGCGCCGCTGCCGCCGATCGAGGGCGACGTATCGGCAAGGGCGAGGCCGCTGTCGAGCGAGCCGCCGGGCGCGCGGAGACCGCCGCCGACCTGCGGCGCGGAGGGGCTGGCGGTACGGCCGGGGCTGGCGGGCTGGCTACGGCCGGGCACGCCGGGCTGCGGCACCGCCGTCGCTGCGGGCGCGTTCGTCGCGGGAGCCGCCGGCTGATCGCCGGCACGCGGCAGCACGATCGATGGGAGCGGACGCGCAGGCGCGGTGTTCCGCTCGACCTCGATGGCGGCCGTCTCGATTTCCTTGCCTTCGTCGTCGAAGGTCGGGCGCGCGAGCACGATGCCGCCGCCGCGCGTCGGCTCGGGGGCATTCCGCGTGCCGGTCGCCCCGCGAACGCGGACGACGACGACTCCGGGCTCAATATCGGACGCTTCGGCGAGGCTGTAGGTGATGCGCTGCGTCGCCTCGCAATCGTTCTCCGCAAGGAACTGGAGCGCGCCGGCCTGCACGAAGACACGGCCGCAGCCGGGCTGCGACAGCACCGTCAGCTGATCCTGTGCCCCCTCGGGCAGACCGCTATCGTTCGCTAGCACGTCGATCCTGGTCAACGTGTCCGGCGCTACCTCGACATCGTCGCCCACGAACGCCAGCCCATCGCCGCCCGCGCCGCCGTCCCCGAAGAACTGCGACACCAGGTCCTGGCGCTGGACGAGCGTCCCGATCGCGAGCATCAGAACGACGCCGCTCAGGATTGAGATCATCCGATCGTCTTTGAACACGTCAGAACACCCTCAGCTCCGCCTCGCACGGCCCCCCGTACACCTGGCCCATACACGCGTTCCACCCCGGCTGAACGCCGCCGGATAAACTAGCAGTACGACAGAAACTTTTCTAGTCGCACTTCGCTTGACGCAATCCCGCTCCGCCCCAACCTGCCGAAGCCTGCCGGGAAGGAGACCAGCCATGAAGTTCGGAATCGGCCAGCACGTCCAACGTGTCGAGGATTTGAGGCTTTTGCGTGGCGAGGGCGCCTATGTGGACGACCTCTCGCTGCCCGGCCAGGCGCACGCCGCCCTGCTGCGCGCACCGGTCGCCCATGGCCGCGTCGTCTCGGTCGATGCGGAGGCCGCGCGGGGGATGCCCGGCGTGCTCCTCGTCTGGACCCATGACGACCTTGGCGACCGCCTCGCCCCTCTCGGCAGCGAGGTCCCGTTACAGCATGAAATTGCTAAGGTTTCGGTAACGCATCTGGCAGGCGACAAGGTCCGATATGTCGGTCAGCCGATCGCGTTTGTCGTCGCGGAAAGCCGGGCGGCGGCAGAGGACGCGGCCGAAGCGATAATCGCGGATATCGAGGAACTACCGGCCATCGCCGACCCGATCGCCGCTCTCGAGCCCGGTGCGCCGGAACTTCACACCGCCGCCCCAGGCAATTTGGCCTACGCGTATGAATGTGGCGACGAGGCGGCGACTGATGCAGCCTTTGCGCGCGCCAGCCGCGTTGTACGCGTGCCGGTGGTCAACCAGCGCATCGTTGTGTCCTCCATCGAGCCACGCTGTATCAATGTGAGATATCATGGTGAGTCGCAGCGTTGGGAGGCGTGGACGTCGAGCCAGGGCGTCTTCGGCATGCGCGCGAAGCTGGCGAAGGCGCTGGGCGTGGAGCCCGATCGCGTGCGCGTGCACACTGCCGACGTGGGTGGCGCCTTCGGCATGAAGCTGATGGACCACCCCGAATATGCCCTCTGCGCGCTCGCCGCCGAGCGGCTGGGCCGGCCCGTGAAGTGGATCGGCAGCCGCAGCGAGGCCTTCCTCTCGGACGCGCAGGGGCGTGACATGCGCGGTGAGGTGGAGGGCGCCTTCGATGCGGAGGGACGCTGCCTCGCGATGCGGATGCGCACCGTCTCAGGCATCGGCGCGCATTTCTCGACCGCGGGTGCTGCGGTGCACACGATCTTCTCGGCGCCGCTCCTCGGCGGGCTCTACGATATCGGGGCCATGCATGCCTCCGTGCGCGGCGCGTTCCTCAACACGCCGCCGACCGATGCCTATCGGGGCGCCGGACGGCCCGAGACGATCTATGCCACCGAGCGGCTGATGGATGCGGCGGCGCGGGCCTTCGGGATGGACCGCGCGGCCTTTCGCCGGCTGAACCTGCTGCGCGCCGATCAGCTGCCGCACCCCTCCGCGGGCGGGCTCACCTTCGACAGTCTCGACTGCGCGCGCGTGCTCGACCGGGCGCTGGCGATGGCGGACTACGAGGGCTTCGAGGACCGCGCGGCCGAGGCGGAGCGGCGCGGACGGCTCCGCGGCATCGGCGTGACATACTATTTCGAGCGCACGGGCGGCGGGCCGGTCGAGCACACGAAGTTCGAGCTGGAGGGCGACAGTCCGGAAAGCGCCGTGCTCCGTATCCGAATCGGCACGCAAAACTCCGGCCAGGGGCACGAGACCGCCTGGGCCCAGATCGCGCACGAAACCCTCGGCCTTGATATCGCCCGCATCCAGGTGATGCCGGGCGACAGCGACGGCCTGCCGGGCGGCGGCGGCACCGGTGGCTCGCGCTCCACCGTGAAGGCCGGTCAGGTGCTGCCCGTCGCGGCGGACAAGCTGATCGAGGCCGGGCGCGCGCAGGCCGCCGAGATGCTGGAGGCCGCGGACGCGGACATCGAGTACGACGCCGAGGCGGCCGCCTATCGCATCGCCGGCACCGACCGGACGGTGGACCTTGCGGCGGTGGCCGCGGCGGCGGGCGGGCTCTCCTCGGCGGCGGACGTAAACGAGGCGAACACCACCTTCCCGAACGGCTGCCATATCTGCGAGGTGGAGGTGGACCCGGAGACGGGTGTCGTGGAGATCCTCGCCTACACCATCGTCGACGATTTCGGCCGCATGATTAACCCCATGCTGGTCGAAGGACAGGTGCATGGCGGCATCGTCCAGGGCCTCGGCCAGGCGCTCTGCGAGGCGGCGGTGTGGGACGCCGAGACGGGCCAGCCGCTGACGGGCAGCTTCATGGACTATGCCCTGCCGCGCGCGGGCGACGTGCCCAACTTCGAGCTGGCCTTCGAGGAGGTCCCGACCCCGACCAACCCCCTCGGCGTCAAGGGATGCGGGGAGGCAGGCAGCGTCGGCGGCATCCCCGCAGGCTCGCTCGCGGTGCTCGACGCGCTCTGGCGGGGCGGCGTGCGGGAGGACGTGCAGACGCCCTACACGCCCCTCAAGGTGTGGCAGGCGCTCGACGCGGCGCGCGGCGGAAAGGTCGCGGCGGAGTAGACCGGCCTCCTGCGAAACCGCCCATGCCCGGCAGCCCCGTCCCGCAAGGGGCGGGGAGGTAACGTGCGGGTCACATAATCCTCACGCAACGGCAATAGGCGATCCTGCAAGCTCCTCCCATCTGGTATTGATGGTGTTGTGACCGGATGGAGGGCACGGATGGACGGCAGCGGCGCAAGGCAGGCACGCAACCTCGTCTTCATCTCGGACGGCACGCTGAGCTCGGACGAGCCCGGGGCGCGCAGCAATGCGGGCATTCTCGCGGGCCTGTTGGGTGAGCTTGGCCCCACCGCGCGCCAATGCGTGCTCTATGACCGCGGGGTACAGGGCCGTGGCATCGAGCGCTGGGTGAATGCGGCCACGGGGCTGGGCCTCGATTACAGCATTCGCGACGGCTATGCGTTTCTGGCCAGCCGCTATCGGCCCGGCGACCGCATCTTCCTCCTCGGCTATTCGCGTGGCGCCTATGCGGTCCGCCTGCTCGCGGGAATGATCGGCGATATCGGGCTCCTGCGCGCGGAGGACGCGACGGAGCGGCATGTCACGCACGCCTTCCGCGGCTTTCTCTGCAACGAGCGGGTCGGCGGCCGGGCCGGGCGGCGGCGGTTTCGGGAGGCGCACTGTCACACCCATGTGCCCATCGAGATGCTGGGCGCCTGGGACACGGTGCGCGCGCTCGGCCTGCCGTTGCCGGGGTTCTCCTGGCTCGCTCCGCTGGCCGCGCGCTTTCGCAACGACGCGTTGCCCCATCATGTGCGCCACGGCTACCAGGCCCTGGCGCTCGACGAGGACCGGCTCGCCTTCCGCCCGCGCCTCTGGAAGGGCAGCACCGCGTGGCAGGGCCGGCTCGAACAGGCTTGGTTTCCGGGCTCGCATGGCGATGTGGGCGGGGAGGTGCGGCACTGGCCGGCCGCAAGGCCGCTCGCCAACATACCCCTCAACTGGATGCTCCGCCGGGCCGAGCGGCATGGCCTCGCCCTGCCGGATGGTTGGGAGGATCGCTTCGTCGAGGACGCGGCCGCCGAAAGCTCATCCGACCGCTCCCTCCTCGGCCGGGCCTTCGTACTCCGCCGCCCGCGCCGCACCGGCCGCGGCGATGGCGAGGCTCTGCACATGAGCGTGCGCGAACGTATCGCGGCCATGCCTGCCTATGCCGCCCGCCATGGGGCCGGCAGACCGGAAATCACCGTGCCGCCGCACCCGATCCTGCGCGCGGACGGCATCGCGGCGCCCGATCCGCAGACCGGCAGCTTCGGCGCAGCCTGATCCAGCGTGGAGCCGGGTCTGGATTCTGCCCGGCATCGCGCGCCGCGTCCGGCAGGCGACGCCCGAACGGGTGCGCTGATGGTTCTCATGCCGCTGTGGGCCGCGCCCTAGGCAATGCCGAAGCTGGCGATCACGCGAACCCATAGCGTTATGCCGAGCGTCGCGAAGAAGAGGGCCACCCCCGCCGTGATCCACCGCCCCGCCCGCGCATAGGCCGCGGCGGCGGCGCGTGTGCTGAAGGCGAGCGCATAGACGGCGTGCCCCGCGCTCGCGACGACGACGCAGCCCAGGACCATCACCGCGATGGCCGCCGTTGTCGCCTCGCCCGCCGGAAAGATGCCGACCAGCACCAGCCATGTAGTGAGCGCCTTCGGGTTCGCCGCCAGGACGCCGAGCGTCAGCAGGAAGGCGTTGCGCGGGGTCATCAGACGCCCCTCGGCGGTGGAGGCACCCCAGTACCAGGCCGCCCGCGCATAGCGGCGCGCGAAGACCAGCAGCAGCGTGCCGCCGAGCGCGGCCAGCGCCAGCGGCAGCCAGGGCAGTTGCCGGAACGCCACCGCGGCGCCCACCAGCGCCAGCGTCGCCCAGACCAGCACCCCGAGCGCGATTGCGGGCACGACGGCCAGCGCCACACGCCGGCCGGAGCCGAGCGCGATGGCGATGGTGTTGAAGACGTTGGGCCCGGGGCTGAGGATGTTCCCCGCGAAAACGGCCCAGGCCGTCAGCATCTCGGCCCAGGGCATGGAGGGCATGGACGCTCCTTCGCGCGCGGCGCAGCCGATCCGCCACGACCCGGGCGCGCCGGGGCTCAGCCCTTGGGGGCGGTCATCAGCATATGCGGCGTCTCACGATACTCGTCGTACCACGCCGCGAGCTTCGGGGCCTTGCCCCGCCAGGCGATCACCCCCGGGAAGCGCAGGTCGAGATAGCCGAGCGCGCAGGCGAGCGCTATCTGGTCGATGGAGAGATCGTCCTTCGTCACTGCCGCAGCGTCGGCCTCGAACGCCGCCAGCATGCGCTCGATCTTGCCGTGATAGGCATCCGTGATCGCGCCGATCCGCATCCCCTCGGGCCTGAGGCGGGTCTCGTAAACGGCGAGGATGCCGGCCTCCATCATCGCGTCGGCCATGCTCTCGCGCGTCAGCACGGCGAACTCCGTATCGCCCGTCGGATAGAGCCCGCCGCCCGAGCGCTTGTCGAGGTAGCGGGTGATCACCTTGCTGTCGTGGATCGCCTGTCCGTCATCGGTGACCAGGACCGGGATCTTGCCGACCGGGTTCGACGCCGCCACCAGCTTACTGGGCTCGAGCGGGGTACCCGACGCCGGCACGAGCTGCACGTCGTTGATCATGTCGCGCATGTAGAGCACCAGCATGACCTTCCGCACGAAGGGCGAGGTGGGGGAGAAATAGAGCTTCACGTGGGTCTCCTTTCAGGAGCGTCCGGCGCTGGCTGGGCCCGTGTCGCGCGCGGATCTCCCTTCTGCGGGTCGGGCGTGTTGCCGTTGTCTTGGCGGCCCTTGAAGAGGCTAGCGAGCACCATGGAGGTGCGAGGTGTGTAGCGATAGGGCGCCGTCGGCTGGCGACCCTCCCTGCGCGTCATACGATAGAGCGCGAAGACGATCAGCAAAAGATGCGCCGCCGCGATGAATAGAAACATCGCGCCAGGCCCGTAAAGGCCGATCAGCCGCGCGGCGACGGCGGGCGCGAAAATGGCGCCGATGGAGAAATAGAAGATCAGCGACGCGTTGAGATCGACCACGAAGTCGGGCTCGGCGTGGTCATTGGCGAGAGCCGCTGCGACCGAGTAAATTGGGAACGCCGTGAGGCCGAAGACGAAGGCGCCGGCATAGATCCCCGTGGTGTCGCCGTCACGGATGCCGAAGCTGATCCAGACGCAGCCCAGGATCGCGGCGACCGAAAGGCCCATCAGCGCGTGGCGCCGGTCGATCTTGTCCGCGATCCAGCCCACCGGGAACTGCGCCGCGACCCCGCCCAGGATGGCGGCCGAGAGGAAGATGGCGATCTCGCCCTGCTCGAGCCCGTTCTCGATCGCGTAGATCGGCCCGGCCATGCGGAAGGCCGCGCCGGAGAGCGCGGCGACGATCACGCCGATCATCGCAGAGGGCGAGAGACGCCACGCCACGAGCGGACGCAGCCGCGGCGGCACGGGCGTGAGCGGTGCCGCGCGCTGGCTGAGCGCGAGGGGCAGGAGGCAGAGGCAGCAGAAGACGGCGACGATGTTGTAGGCGACGTATGAGGACGGATCGAGGACCGCGATCAGCCCCTGCGCGCTGATCTGCCCCATGAGGTCGACGACGCGGAAGACGCCGTAGACGCGGCCCCGGTTCGCGTTCGGCGTCTTGGCCTGGAGCCAGCTCTCGATGACCGTATAGGCGGCGGCGATGGCGATGCCGGTGAATGCGCGAAGGATCGTCCAGGCGATGGGTCCCTCGATGACCGGGTGCAGGAGCGCGCCCGTCGCCCCGATGGCGGCCGCCGCGGCAAAGCAGCGCGAATGCCCCACGGTCCCGATCAGGCGCGGCGTCAGATAGCAGCCGATCAGAAACCCCGCGAAATGCCCGGAGCCGAGGAGGCCGATCTCGCCCGGGCTCCACCCTCGCTCCGCCCCGGCCAGCACATCGAGCGGGCCGAGGCTGCCGGAGCCGAGTTGCACGAGAAAGATCGAGACGAAGAGCGCGGCGAAAGAGACGAGGGTGGTCATGGCGGGTCTACGCTACGGACGGTCGGTGGACCGGCGGGAAGCGTGCATCGAAGCATGCCCTGCGGCAGAGGGCGAGCGCGGGTGCGACACTGCCTGGCGATTTATCCACGCGGCGAGCGCCTCCGCCGATCTCGCCGAGCGAACGGGCGATCCGGCGCATCCCGGCCACCCCGATGACAAGCGCGCCCCGACCCATGGCGGTGTTATGACGCGACGGGCAGATCGGATCCCATCGCCCGCGCGGCTTGCCGGCCCGTGGAGCCGCTTGCTAAGGCGGGCGCAGCGGAATTGCGTGGAGGCGGCCTTGGACGGCGGCGCGAGAGGATCGACGGAGCCTAAGACGGGTGCGCTCGAGGGCGCTGCACCGCCGGCCGACGGTGCACGGGGCAAGTCAGCGGGCAGCGACGAGCGGGCGAAGTCGAAGAAGCTTGCGCCCCTGCGCGGGCTGCTGCCCTTCCTCGCGCCCTACCGGACGCGGATCATCCTCGTCTCGGTCGCGCTCGTGCTGGCGGCGGGCTTCACGCTGATGGTGCCGATCGCCTTCGGGCGCGTGATCGATGTGATCGACCAGAGCGCCTATGAGCTGATCGACCAGTACTTCCTGGCGCTCATGGGCGTGGCTGCCGCGCTCGCGATTGCGACGGCCCTGCGCTTCTACCTCATCTCCTGGCTGGGGGAGCGGGTGATCGCGGATATCCGCGCGGCGGTCTTCGATCATGTGGTCGGCATGAGCCCGGCCTTCTACGAGCGGATCATGACGGCGGAGGTTCTGACGAGACTGACCTCCGACACGGCGATCATCCAGACGGTGGTGGGTTCGACCATCTCCATCGCGCTCCGCAACGTCCTCATCCTCTTTGGCGGGATCATCGCGCTCTTCATCACCTCGCCCAAGCTCACGGCCATGACGCTGCTGATCGTGCCGGGGGTGGTGTTTCCGATCCTCATTCTCGGGCGGAAGGTGCGCAAGCTCTCGCGCCTCAGCCAGGACAAGCTGGCCGACGCGGCCTCCCATGCGGGTGAGATGCTGCAGGCCGCACAGACGGTGCAGGCGAACACCTATGAGCGTGCGGCGCGGGACGCGTTCGGCGGGCGCGTGGAGGAGGCGTTCGAGGCGGCGCGTGCGCGGCTGGTCGCGCGGTCGTGGCTTACGGTGCTGGTGATCTTCTTCGTCTTCGCCGGCGTCGTCGGGGTCATCTGGATCGGCGCACGCGACGTCGTCTCCGGCACGATGTCGCCGGGGGAGATGGCGCAGTTCGTGCTCTTTGCCGTCTTCACGGCGGGCGCGGTGGGCGCGCTCTCAGAGGTTTGGGGCGAGCTCCAGCGCGCGGCGGGCGCCATGGAGCGGCTGGCCGAGCTTCTGGCGATGCGGAGCCCTGTGGCAGAGCCGGAGACGCCCGCCCCCGCCCCTGCGCGGGCGAAGGGGCGGATCGCGTTCGAGGACGTGTCGTTCCAGTATCCGAGCCGGCCCGATATCGCCGCCCTCGACGGCATCGGCTTCGAGGTCGCGCCGGGCGAGACCGTGGCGCTTGTCGGCCCATCCGGCGCGGGCAAGACTACTGTCCTGCAACTCCTTACCCGGTTCTACGACCCCGCTTCGGGCAGCATCACGCTCGACGGCGCGCCGATCGAGGGCTTCGCGCTCGAGGATCTGCGCCGCATGATGGCCAGCGTGCCGCAGGAGCCGGTGATCTTCGCCGACACGGTGCGCGCGAATATCCGGTTCGGCCGCCCCGATGCTTCGGACGCGGAGGTCGAGGAGGCGGCACGCGCCGCCGCGGCCTGGGACTTCATCCAGCGCCTGCCCGGCACCTGGGACGCATGGCTCGGCGAGCGGGGCGTGCTGCTGAGCGGCGGGCAGAAGCAGCGCATCGCCATCGCCCGCGCCATCCTGCGTGACGCGCCGGTGCTGCTGCTCGACGAGGCGACCTCCGCCCTCGATGCCGAGAGCGAGCGGGCGGTGCAGGAAGCGGTCGAGCGCCTGTCCGAGGGCCGCACCACGCTGGTCATCGCGCACCGCCTCGCGACCGTGAAGCGGGCGGACCGGATCATCGTGCTCGAGGACGGCCGCATCGTCGCGACCGGCACGCATGACGATCTGGTCGCCCAAGGCGGCCTCTACGCCCGCCTCGCCCGCCTCCAGTTTACCGAGGGCCTCGCCGCGGAGTGACTGCTTCGTGCCGGCCGCCTGCCGGCGCTGTCGTGCATGTCGCTCGCGGAGCCGAGCGGTGCGGGCGATCCGCGTCGCTGCACCGAGGCCCGCCGCTGCCGCAGCGCAGCGCAGCGATGCGCCGACCGGTCTTTGACGAGCGTCATTGCGGGCTCTGCCGGAATGGCCGACGCTTTGCGCGGACCGGATCGGGAAATGGTGAGACGATGCGACGGACGATAGGGCTGCTTCTCATGGCGGCTGCCACGGTCATCCCCTCGCTGGCGGCAGCGGAAAGCGATGCCCTGGCCCGCAAGGGGGCGTGGGAATATCGCAATGCCTGCGCGGTCTGCCACGGGCCGCATGGGCGGGGCGACGGGGGCATGGCCGGGCTGCTGAGCGTGCCGCCCTCGGACCTCACGACGCTGAGCGCACAACATGGCGGCAGCTTTCCCTTCGAGCGGGTCTACCGGATCATCGACGGGCGCGTCCCGGTCACCGGGCATGGTACCAGCGAAATGCCGGTCTGGGGCCGGACCTTCCGGCTGGAGGCCGAACGCGGGCTCGGTCCCCTCTCCCTCGGCAATGCGCCGGATCTCGTCGTCGCGGGCCGCGTCCACGCGCTCGCGGTCTATCTCAAGGCGATCCAGGGCGGGGCCGAGATCGAACCCCAGGCGCCGGTGCCGCGCCGCCGCTCGATGCCCGAGGACCTGCGCATCCCACGGTCGCGTCCCTGATGACCAGTCCGTCCCGAAAGGTCGGTCGACGCGATTTCCGCGCTTAGCACCGCGGCACGGGACGGCGGACGAACCGGCCGAAGCGTTTCGATGGCCCAACGGAGCTGGGGAAGAGCGGCAGACGGCAGGATGCCGCTGGTCGGGGGGTTCCGAATACCGGCAGCTTTGCAGGCTCAGGCGTCGAGGGCCTCAGTCAAATAGATCCTCGAGCTCGTCCACCGCTTCCTCGATCAGATCCTCGAGACGGTCGATGAGGCTCTTGCGCCGCTTTCCCTTGCGCCTGCGGAGCGCCATGTCCTTGCGCTTGTGCTCGCCGGGCTCGAGCGCGGGGTGTGGGATCGCGGGCTTCTTTCCCTTGCCCCTGCGCCTCTCCGGCGGCGCCTCAAGTGCCTCGATCACGCGGATCGGCGCGCCGCAGCCGTGGCAGACCAGCCGCGCCGCCCCTTTCGACGGCAGCGTCGAGCGCGAGGCGCAGTAACAGCAGGTGACGATGCGACGATGCGAGCCGGGCCGTGACATGGCGTGTGACTAGCAGCCGCTGCCCGCCGCTGCCAGAGCCCGCGCGCCCGCCGGACGGGCGGATAGAACCGGGCGTGCGCCGGGCGGCACACAGGACCGGGAACGGTGCGGAACTTGCGCACCAGTCCCGGCACAGTACATGTGACCCCACGACCGGTCGCAGGCCGCCGCCCCGAGGCTCATTCCGCAAGGGCACGCTTGTGAGGACCTGACGCGCAGGTAAGGACGTGCGCCGAACGAGGACTGGCGCTTTGGAGGGCAAGATGGCGCATGACGGCGGCAGTGCGATGCAGGATCGCTGGTACCTGAGCAACATGGCGGACAAGCGGAAGATCGAGGAGATCCCCGCCGAGGAGCGCTGGGAAAGCGGGAGCGTGCACACGATGCTCGCCGCGACCGCCGCGCGCCATCCCGACCGCCCTGCCCTCAGCTTCCAGCTCAAGGGCGGGCCCAAGGACGCGGCGGAGACGCTGAGCTATCGTGAGCTCCTCGCGGAGGTGAACCGGACCGCCAACCTCCTCCGCCATCTCGGCGTCGGCGACACGGACACGATCGCCTATGTCATGCCCAACGCGAACGAGACGGTGCTGGCGCTGCTCGGCGGCATGGCGGCGGGCAGGGTCTGCCCCGTGAACCCGCTCCTCGAACAGGGCCAGATCGCCGGCATCCTGCGCGAGACGGGCGCCAAGATCGTTGTCACGCTGCGCCCCTTCCCCAAGACCGACATCGCCCAGAAGGTGCACGGCGCCGTGCGCGAGGTGCCCTCGGTCACCCATGTCATTGAGGTCGATCTCAAGCGCTACCTGAAACCGCCCCTCTCCTGGATCGTCTCGCTCGCCCGGCCGAAGGTCGAGATCCGCCACAACGCCGATGTGCTCGACTTCGAAGACGGCCGCCGGCGGGAGAGCAGCACGCTCGACTTCGCGGTGAACGACGATCCCGCCCGCATCGCGGCGACGTTCCATACGGGCGGCACGACCGGCAACCCCAAGATCGCGCGGCACCATCAGGGCGGCATGATCTACAATGGCGTCGTGCCGTCCCGCGGGCTGATCGACGAGACGGACGTGCTCCTTTGCCCGCTGCCGATGTTCCACGTGCTGGCGGCCTATCCGGTGCTGATGAGCACCCTTGCCGCCGGTGCCCATGTGGTGCTGCCCACGCCTGCCGGCTTCCGCGGCGACGGCGTGATGGACAACTTCTGGGCGCTGGTCGAGCGCTGGGGCGTCAGCTTCATGGTCATGGTGCCGACCGCCGCCTCCGCCCTTATGCAGCGCAAGATCGAGCACGACGTCTCGAGCCTGAAATACGCGCTCTGCGGCTCGGCCCCCTTGCCGCAGGAGCTCTTCCGCCGCTTCGAGGAACGGACGGGCGTGAAGATCCTGGAGGGCTACGGCATGACCGAGGCGACCTGCCTCGTCTCCATCAACCCTCCGCATGGGGAGCGCAAGATCGGCTCCGTCGGCCTGCCGATCCCCTACACGGATGTGAAGATCCTCGATTGCGGGCCGGACGGAGACATCAAGCGCGAATGCGGCGTCGACGAGGTCGGCGAGATCTGCATCCGTTCGCCCGGCGTCTTCCCGGGCTATGCGGAGGAGGCGAAGAACCGCCATCTCTTCGCAGGGCCGGACAGGTACCTGCGCACGGGCGATCTCGGCCGGATCGACGAGGACGGCTATGTCTGGATCACGGGGCGGGCCAAGGATCTGATCATCCGCGGCGGGCACAACATCGACCCCGCGGTGATCGAGGAGGCGATGTGCCTGCACCCGGACGTGACCTTTGCCGGCGCCATCGGCCAGCCGGACGCGCATTCGGGCGAGGTGCCGGCGGTCTATGTCGAGCTCGCGGACGACGCGACCGTCGATCATGACGGCCTGATGGCCCATGCCCGCGAGGCGATCGCGGAGAAGGCGGCGGTTCCGAAATACATCGAGGTGATGTCCGAGCTGCCGAAGACCGCGTCGGCAAGGTCTTCAAGCCCGATCTCCGCCGTGCCGCGATCACGCGGATCTACGAGAGGACGCTGGAGGAGGCGGGTATCCGCGCGGGCGTGACGGTGGTGGAGGACAAGAAGCTCGGCCTCACCGCCGAGATCCACCCCCAGGGCGGCCCCGGCGCGGTCAGCGAACAAGAGCTGGAAAAGGTTCTCGGCAGCTTCGCCCGCCCCTGGCGCCTCGCCGACTGAGGGAGTGTGAGCGCCGGGGCGAGCATCGCGCTTGCCGATCGCGCGATCCGGCGGGATCTGCGCGATGCATCCCGGACATCCGCGTGACGTCCCCGCGCCATGTCAGCCCCATCTGCGGCGCCGCGAGGGTGCACATCGGTGAGGCCGTTGGCGGATGCAGCGTGAGGAAAGGGACCACAGGGCCTCGACGCCCACCTCAAGCTTGAAAAGCCCGCGCGATCGCCCGGCTCGACAGGGCGGCTAGGTACCGCAACTGCGCAGCCCGCCGCGCCGTATCGCCGGATCGAGCCCGGACGATGCCCGCTCCCGCCAAAGCGCGATGGCCGCGCTGCGGACGCCTCGCGGGACCACCGGAACGCACGTCCCACGCCGCTCTACGGCCGAGATCTGCGAGCGAAGGGGGTGGAGCGATCCGTCGGCACAATGTCACGCGCGAGGGTCCGGCACGGCGTCGACCACCCGGGCCGCGCCCGCGCGTGCGCCTAAGGCCGAGACGCGGCTTGCACACATGCGACCTCAACATCCGGTGCCGCGGGATCGCACGACGCCCGGGCCAGATCCGGGCGTTCCGTGCGGTGCCGGCGGGTCGTCCGTTCGGTCCGGCGCGGACGAGGCTGGGACCGGCCGGTTGAGGTTCGACGGCGCCCCGCCGACAATACCTGCGTTCGTTCGGAGTGCCGGATGCTACGATCCTCTTACCGCCGGCTTGCCGGCGACGAGCGCCAAGCACCGCTGCCCGCCCCATCCTCAGCAATAGGCCGTGACTGGGCGAAGGGGAACGCGCCCCGCTCCGGCGGCTCGCCCTGCGTCCGCGCCCGCCCACGTCACACTACCTTGGAGGCTTGAAACAAAGAGTGAACATCAGCGCCAACTGAGCACAGCGTTCCTCCTATGTTCACATCTGCCTGCCTACGCTGACTTGGGTGGGCGCGGGCGCAGATGCCGGACCGTCGCGCATCCCGTGGCGCTCAGTAGAGCGAGCCGTGCTGACGAGGGCGTAGGGCGGCATCGTAGATTTCGGCGTCGAAATCCGGCTTGGCGGCCTTCGTCATCTGGCCGGCTGTCGGCACGGTGCCCGGCGGAAGCTGGGCGTCCTGTTGCCAGAGGCGGCTGCGGATGAGGGCGCGGGCACATTGGAAGTAGACCGCATTGATGGCGACCTGCAGCACCGTGGCAGGCGGATTGCCCTCGACGGCGAAGCGCGCAAGCAGCGCCGGGTCTGCGGTTACAGTGCCGCGACCGTTCACCCGCACGCATTCCGGCACCCCCGGCACGAGGAATAGCAGCGCGAGGCGCGGGTCGGCCACGATGTTGCGGAGCGTGTCGAGCCTGTTGTTGCCCCGCCGGTCCGGGATTAGCAGCGTGCGCGCATCCTCCACCGCGAAGAGCCGACCCGGCACATCGCCGCGGGGCGAACAGTCGAGCCCGCCCTGCCCCGCGCTCGCCACCGCCATGAACGGCGCAGCCTCGATCCAGGCGCGGTACTCGGACGTGAGCGCCGGCGTCTCCTTGGCCAGCGAGTTGGGGTTCACGGTGCCGTAGAGCGCTTCCAGCGTCGCGATATCCGTGATGGCGTGGGGGTCGGTCGTCATGCCGGGCAATCCTCCGTTCACGTCCGCAGCGCGGCGCGGTAGTCAGCATGGAACGCCCGATAGCCGGGCGCGGTCTCTCCAAGATGCGGACGGGTCAGGCGGTGCAGGTCGGGCAGGCGGTGGAAGGGCACCGTCGGCAACGCGTGGTGCTCCGCATGATAGGGCATGTTCCAAGCCAGCCAGCGCACTGCACGGTTGGTGAAGGTCGTCCGCGTATTCTCGAACACGTTCGCCACATGCGGACACTGCCCGTGCTCGGCCAGGAGATAGAGCCGCAGGAAGGGCTGGCCGAAGAGCACCGGCACGACCCAGAGCCAGAGGATGAGCGTGCTCCCCGCCACCGACGAGAAGGTGCCGAGCCCGGCATAGAGCAACAGCATCACACGCGCCTCCGCCCGCACCCGTCCCCACGCCCGCACGGGCAGAAACGGGTCCTCCGCCCGTCCCGCGGTATTTCTGAGGAGCGTGGCGAGGCTCATTCCCCAGACCTGCAGCCCCATGAGATGCCAGGCGTAGGCGCCCGGTGTCGCAGGCTTTGGCGCGGCAAGCTCCGGATCCAGCGCGGGGTCGTGGGTATGGCGGTGATGGGCGAGGTGGAAGTAGCGGAACCAGTGCGGCGGGATCAGCAGCACGAGCCCCGCCAGATGCCCCGCCGCAACGTTCAGCCAGCGGCTGCGGAAGGGTGTGAAATGCACCGTCTCGTGGAGGAGCGTGAAGAGGACGATCAGCAGTACACCCTGCGCCGGCAGGACCAGCCACCATCCCGGCGGGCCCGCGACGATCACTGTGCTCGCCGCGGCGATGGCACCGAGATGCCCGGCAAGACGGAGGAGGCCCGCGCGGTCCGAGCGCGTGCTGAGCGCGGCCAGCGTCTCGGGCGGCAGGGTGCTGATCCAGCGCTTGTGGTCCATCGGCCTTCCCTTCTCGAGGCTCAGGCTAGATACGCCGATGGTGGGGCACATGCCCAGCGCGAAGGCCGCCGCCGGGGATGAGATCACGCAATGGCGAGGTTCAGGGATGCATTCTTCGACTGGGCCGGCACGATGGTCGATCTGCTCGCGCTTCTGGGGCGGCCCGAGGCGGAGGGCTGGGCGCGTCGCCTCGCGCTTCAGCCTCACGCCTCCCACCTGGACCGTGGGGCCCGGCATTGACAGGCGAGGCGCCCTCCCTCATATGGCGCGCTCCGTCCGTTAGGGCGGAGGAGGTGGCGCCTGTGGCCCGCGCAAGCGGGGGCCTGTCGTCCGGCCCGGAGAGTGAGGGCACGGAAAAGGAGGGCGCCGGGACATTGACGAAGGAGACTGGCTCGTGACCAAGCGCACGTCCGCCAAGTACAAGCTCGACCGCCGCATGGGCGAGAACATCTGGGGCCGCCCCAAGAGCCCCGTAAACCGCCGCGAATACGGCCCCGGCCAGCACGGGCAGCGCCGCAAGGGCAAGATGTCAGACTTCGGCATTCAGCTCCGCGCGAAGCAGAAGCTCAAGGGGTACTATGGCGATCTCACGGAAAAGCAGTTCCGCCGCATCTTCACGGAGGCGGAACGTCGCCGCGGCGACACCGGCGACATCCTGATCGGCCTTCTCGAACGCCGGCTCGACGCCGTCGTCTACCGCGCGAAATATGTGCCGACGATCTTCGCCGCGCGCCAGTTCGTGAACCACGGCCATGTGCGCGTGAACGGCAAGAAGGTCGACATCCCCTCCTACCAGGTGAAGGAGGGCGATATCCTGGAGATCGGGCCCAAGGCGAAGCAGATGGCGCTGGTGATGGACGCCCAGCAGTCAGCCGAGCGCGACGTGCCGGACTATATCGAGGCGGATTTCTCGAAGGGCACGGCGACGTTCCTGCGCACGCCGGCGCTGGCGGACGTGCCTTACCCGGTGCAGATGGAGCCCAACCTCGTCATCGAGTACTACGCCAAGAACTGACGCCGCTCAGGCGATGATATGGAGGGCGCTGCGGATCCCGCGGCGCCCTTTGTCATTCGCATGGGACGGACGCTGCCCCTGCCTGCGCGCCGACCCTTCCCCCGGTTTCGCCCGGTCAGGCCGGGCGAAGCCGGGGAAGGCCGTCAGGCGAAGGCCCACTCGCCCTCGCTCACTTCCGCGATCCCGTCGATGCCCGTCGCACTCTCGCGGTTCTCCTCGGAGATGGCGAAGGAGATGAGGCCATCCTCGCGCCCGTAATCGAGCCGCTCGAGCTGATCCACCCAGAAGGCGAGCCCGTCACCGTCCGAGGCACGGTTGAGCGCCTTGACGTAGAGGATCTCGATATAGTCCGGGTCCTCGATGGCGAAGACGTCGCCATAGAGCCCCGTGAACTCCTCGCTCTCGAGAAAGCGTTGCGCGAGGGCGAACTCGCTCATGCCCCGCTCGCGTGCATCGACCCAGAAATTGAGCCCCTCGTCGTCCGCCTGCCGGTCGAAGACCGCTTCGTAGAAGAGCGCGACGCGCTGCACGCCGTCGAGGTCGAGCGCTTCGGGCGGCAGCACTTCCACCACCGCCTGCCCCTCTTCTTCGAGCACGCGGAAGGCCAGGTCGTCGAGCTCGCTCAGGACCTGAAGCACCGCCTCGCGGCCGTCCGCTGCGGTCACGATCAGCCGGTCCCCCGGCCCCTCGTCCGTGGTCTCGACCGTGACGCTCGCGGCATCGGTGACGATCAGCCGATCGCCAGCGCCGAGCTCCGTGATCGTGTCGCCGTCATGCTCAGCCAGCGTGCCGCTGATCGTGTCGCCATTGCCGCCACCCGGGGCGATCAGATCCGCGCCGAGCCCGCCGGAAAGCGCGTCCGTCCGGGCATAGCTGCCGAGCACCAGATCGTCCCCGGCCCCCGGCGCGCCGGGCAGGAACTGCTCGGCTGCCGGAAGAGCATCGAAGGGCCCCTCCACGATGCCGGGCAGCGCGTCGAGAAACGCATCCGTCAGCGCCCGTTCAACCTCGCGCGCGCCGGCGCCCTCGGCGCCCTCCGGCGCGAAGCCGCGATAGAGCTCGCCGAGAGGCGCCACAACCGACGCGAAATACGCATAGAGTTCGTCCTCGACGAGAAGCGTGCGGAAGAAGGTGTCCGCCTCGCCGTCTTGGGGCGAGGAACGCGGCTGGTCGAGCTCGTCGAGGAAGTTCGGCAGCCCGGTCATCAGCGTCTCGAAATCTGGCCGCCCCTCCGCCTCACGGATGCGGCTGTCGACGACCAGCGTCAGCAGGTCCGGGGAATGCAGCGTGACCGGATCGAGCCCGAAGCCGAGCGGTCCGATCTCCACATCCACACGCTCGCCCGGCAGATCCAGCGGGCTCGCCGTGAGGTAGAGCTCCTCCACGAAGCTGCCTTCGAGCCTGTAGGTCGAGACGAACGCGCTCGCAGCCTCGAGGGGCGTACGCGTCCGGTCCCAGCCGAGCGCATTCAGATCGAGATCGGTGAACTCGGTGTCGAACCGCATATCCGTCTCGGTGCGCAGATCCCCCAGCCAGTTGGGTTCGGCATAGGGGGCGGGATCGAAGGTCACCGCCTGCCCGCCGACGGCCACGGCCGTATAGGCGGCCAGCGCGCCGCCGAGGGAGTGCCCGGTGAAGCTCACCTCGTAGCCCGGATTGGCGGCCGCGGTCGCGAGCGCTAGGTCGACGGCCTCCCGCGCCTGGGCGCGCACGACGGCCTCGCCATCCTCGGCCAGCTCCTCCACCGGCTCGCCGAACACGTTGAAGACCTCGAGCAGGCCCGAGAAGATGTCCGCCTCGTTCTGCCCGAAGCCGAGCACGTCCTCGAGAAAGGCGTCGAAGCCGCCCACATCGTCAACGAAGCCCGTGACGGTGGCGCCGTTGTCCTGGAAATAGCCGAAGAGGCTCTCGACATCGCGGGCGAGATTGGCCTCGTCGATCACGTCGAAATCGTTTTCCTCGATCTCCTGGATGAAGCGCCCGAACTCGGTGCCGCGATACGCGACGACGATCTGCTGCGTCGTGTCGTTGACGTAGACATTGGCCTCGAAGCCGCTGTCCTCCGTGCGGGTGGCGTTCCTGAGCGCCGCCTGTTCCCCCGCGGGCGGCAGGACGCGCCATTCGGGAAACTCCACCTCCACGGCGGGATCGGCGAAGGCCGGGCTATCCGGCCCGTTGGTGCGGGCCCGCGCGTCATAGGCGTCGAGCGACATCCAAGCATATTCGCGCAGCGTCACGGTCATTTCGTGGTCCTCTCAAGCGGCAGGCCAGCAGATGCGGCAGAGCGCCGCGCCGGCAACCGGATCGTGGCGTCAACGTGAGGCGACGCAGCCGGTTCCAGCCACCCGACCGGTGCCGTGGCGCAAGGCACCCTTCTCTTCCGCATCATGGCCAAGCGCGCGGCACGGGACTAGGGTCCGCGGGGAGGAGAGCACGATGCACACCCCGACCACCCCCGGCCCGACGCCAGAGGGCGCCATTCTCGACGCGCGGCACGGCGTTCCCGTGGGTGCGGTCGACCACCTGCCCCGCTGGCAGCGACCGGAGGTGCTGTTGATCCTCATGGCCATCGCGTCGCCGCTGGCCTTCGCCACCTGGATGGCGCTTCTCAACAACTTCGTGGTGGAAAAGGCGGCCTTCGACGGGCTGGATATCGGCGTCCTGCACGTGGCGCGCGAGATCCCGGGCTTTCTCGCCTTCCTCGTCGTCTGGATCCTGCTCATCATCCGCGAGCAGCTGCTGGCCTATCTCTCGCTGATCCTGCTCGGCCTCGGCACCGCGATCACGGGAGAGCTGCCGACCTTCTGGGGACTGATGTTCACGACGATCCTGTCGTCCATCGGCTTTCACTACTACGAGACGATCAACCAGTCGCTGCAGCTTCAGTGGCTGTCGAAGGAGCGCGCGCCGGTCGCCATCGGGCGCATCGTGGCGGCGGGTTCGGTCGGCTCGCTCATCGTCTTCGGCTGCATCATCGCGGCCTGGCGGTTCTTCGATATCCCGTATTCGGCCGTCTACTGGACCGCGGGCCTCACCTGCGCGGGAATCGCCGCCTTCTGCTGGATCGCCTTTCCCCGCTTTGCCGCCCCGGTGGTGCAGAACAAGGAGATGGTGCTGCGCGCGCGCTACTGGCTCTACTACGCGCTCGTCTTCATCGGGGGTGCGCGGCGGCAGATCTTCATCGTCTTCGCGCCGTTCATGATGGTCGAGCATTTTGGGCTGGAGGTGCACGAGGTCACGGGCCTCATGCTCGTGAACTACCTCTTCGTCTTCTGGTTCGCGCCGGTGGCGGGCAAGCTCATCCAGCGCTTCGGGGAGCGGCTGGCGCTCGTCGCCGAGTATATCGGCCTCTTCATCGTCTTCACGCTCTACGCCGGGGTCTATTTCCTCGACTGGGGGCTGTGGCTGGCGATGGCGCTCTACGTGATCGACCATATGCTCTTCAGCCTAGCCATCGCGCACAAGACCTATTTCCAGAAGATCGCGGATCCGGCGGATCAGGCGCCGACGGCGGCGGTGGCCTTCACCATCAACCATATCGCCGCCGTCACCCTGCCCGCGCCGCTCGGCCTTCTCTGGCTCGCCTCGCCCGGCACGGTCTTCGCGCTGGCCGCGGCTCTTGCGCTCATGTCGCTGGTCCTCGCCCTCCTCGTCCCGCGCCACCCCGTCGCAGGGTGCGAGACGACGCTGAGCCCACCCGCAGCCCCCCTGCAGCAGCCGGCCGAATAGACCGTGGCGCGGGCTTCGTCGGGCGCGCAGGCCCGCTTCACCCAGGGGTCCACCATGCGCCATGTCGCGGTCATGACCGCGACCAGCGCCGTGGGGCTGATGGCGCTCTTTCTCGTTGATGCGCTCAACCTCTTCTACATCTCGCTGCTGGGGCAGGAGGAACTCGCCGCCGCCATCGGATTTGCGGGCACGTTCCAGTTCTTCCTCGTCTCGGTCTCCATCGGCCTCGCCATCGCCGCATCGGCCACGGTGAGCCGCGCGATCGGGGAGGGAGACCGGGACGGCGCGCGGGAGAAGGCGGGCACGGCGCTGGCCGTTCTCCTCGGCGTCCTCACGCTCACCGCCATCGCCGCCTTCGTGTTCCGCGCCGACGCGCTGGCGCTTCTCGGCGCGACGGGCCGGACAGCTGCACTGGCGGAGCGCTACCTTGCCATCGTGCTGCCTGCGATCCCGCTCCTCGGCGTCGCCATGGTCACCTCGGGCCTCCTGCGCGCGGAGGGCGATGCCAGGCGGGCCATGACCGTCACGCTGTCGGGCGGGGCGCTGGCGGCCGTGCTCGACCCGATCTTCATCTTCGCCCTCGGCCTCGGCCTCGACGGGACGGCCATCGTCGCGGTGCTGACCCGCGCCTTCATCGCAGGCCTCGGCCTCTGGTACGTCACGCGCGTCCACAGCCTCCTCGGCGCGCCCGCGGCCGCACGGCTCGGGCGGGACACGGCCTCCCTCCTCCGCATCGCGGGCCCGGCTGTGGCCACGCAGCTTTCGACGCCCTTCGGCCTCGCCTACCTCACCCGCGTGGTGGCCGAGCACGGGGACGAGGCGGTGGCGGGCTGGGCGGTCGTCGGCCGCGTCGGCACCGTCGCCTTCGGCGGGCTCTACGCCATGTCCGGCGCCGTCGGCCCGATATTCGGGCAAAACGCGGGGGCGGGGCTCAACGAACGCATCCGCAGCACCTATCGCGATGCGCTGATCCTGGCCGCGGCCTATGTCGCCGTCGTCTGGGCCGTTCTCTGGCTCGCGCAGGACTGGCTGGTCGCAGGCTTCGGGATGACCGGCGCGGGCGAGGCGGTGGTGTGCGCCTTCACCGCCTACGGGGCGGGCGCCTTTCTTTTCACCGGTTGGCTCTTCGTCTCCAACGCGGCCTGCAACAATCTCGGCCGGCCCCTCTGGTCCACGGGCTTCAACTGGTCGCGCGACGCGGGCGCGATCCCGCTTCTGGCCTTCGGCACCTCGGCCGGGGTGGTCGCCCTCGGGCCGGAGACGGCCGTCGCGATCCAGGCGCTCGCCGCCCTCATCGTCGGCAGCCTCGCCGTCATTCTCACCCGGGTCCATCTCCGCCGGGCCGCGCCGATCGAGCGTGACGGCGCGGGCCCCCTGTCGCTCGACGTCGCCCCCTTCGCATCGGCCCGCAGCATCCTCGGCGCCACCACCGGCCCGGTCGCCAGCAAGAACGGCGCGCAGGATGAGACGCCGGGTCTGGTGCCGGACGAGACGAGGCGCTAGGAACGCCGCCGAAACCGCAGGCGAGGGCATGCCCTCGCGCCTGTCAGACCGCAGAGCCATCGCCGAACCGGCCCTCCCGAAAAAGGACCGCCTCCATGCCGAAGATCACCTATATCGAGCACAACGGGACCGAGCACGTCGTCGACGTAGCCGAGGGCCTCACGGTCATGGAGGGCGCCGTTACCAACAACATCCCGGGCATCGATGCGGATTGCGGCGGCGCCTGTGCCTGCTCCACCTGCCACGTCTATGTGGACCCGGCCTGGACCGATAAACTGCCGGCAAAGGAAGACATGGAGGTCGACATGCTCGACTTCGCCTATGAGCCGCAGGAGAACTCGCGCCTCACCTGTCAGCTCAAGGTCACGCCCGCGCTCGACGGTCTGGTCGTGCGCATGCCGGAGAAGCAGATCTGAGCCGTAGTGCCGCAGCGCTCGCCCACGCCGCCTGTCTCGCCACGTCGCTGGCTGCGGGCGGTGCCCTCGCCTGCGACTATCCGGGCCCGCCCCTCGACGCAGGGGAGGCGCGCGACGCTGGCCCAGGCATAGTCTGGGCCGCGTACTCGGACGCGACGGACCGCTATCCCCACGGCGCGCTCGGAGACGCTTGGGAGGCCGGCGGCCTGCGTGCCATGGCCGTCCTGCCCGACGGCCGCTATTTCGGCCCCTGTGAGGCAGTGGCGATCCTGCCCGAGACCCGCGTCTTCGAGGACATCACCCCCCGTCTCGCCGACGTCACTGGCGACGGGCTGACGGATGCCATCGTGATCGAGGCCGACCGGAGCCTCGGCGCGCAGCTCGCCATCTACGGGATCGTGGAGGGCCAGCTCTCCAAGATCGCCGCCACCCCCTTCATCGGCCGCGCCAACCGCTGGCTCGCGCCCGCCGCCATTGCCGATTTCGACGGCGACGGCGTGGACGATGTGGCCTATGTCGAGACGCCCCATATCGGCGGCACCCTCCGCCTCTGGTCATTCGCGGGCGGCGCGCCGCGCGAGATCGCCCGCCATCCGGGCGTCAGCAACCACCGCTTCGGCGCGCGCGCCATCGTCTCCACCCTCCGCCGCTGCGCCGGGGACTATGACAGGCCCGTGATCCTCCTGCCCGACCAGGCATGGACCGCCATCGTTGCCCTTCGTCTCGAGGGCGATAGTTTTGTCAAGGAGACGGTTTCGAGAACAGCCGATGCGGCGACGCTTCGAAGGCTCGCCGCCTGCGAGGATTAGTGATGCCCGGACACCGCCCGCTGATCGGCGTCAGCGCCAATGCCCACCGCGTCAACGACACCTATGACGCGCAGATCTCGGGCGACCGCACGCTGGAGGCGGTGGTGGAGGCGGCGGGCTGCTGGCCGATCATCCTGCCCGGGATGCCCGCGGCGGCCGGCACGGCGGAGATCGTGGAGCTTATCGACGGCCTCGTGCTCACCGGCGCGCGCCCGAACGTGCATCCGGACGAATACGGCGAGGCGGATGACGGCCGCCACGGCCCCTTCGACCGCGGGCGGGACGGCGTGATGCTGCCGCTTCTGCGCGCGATGATCGAGGCGGGTAAGCCCGTATTTGGCATCTGCCGCGGCATCCAGGAGATGAACGTCGCCTTCGGCGGGACGCTCCATCCGGAGGTGCGGGACGAGCCCGGCCGGATGAACCACCGCATGCCACCCGGCGAAAAGGATCCGGGCGTTATCTTTCGCAAGCGCCATAGCGTGCATCTGCGCCCCGGCGGCCCGGTGGCCGAGCTTCTGGGCGCCGAGGAGATCGTCACGAACTCGCTGCACGGCCAGGCGGTCTGGAAAGCCGGCGAGCGCATCATGCTCGAAGGCTGGGCCGAGGACGGCACCGTCGAGGCCATCTCTGTCGCCGGCGCCCGCCGCTTCGCGCTGGGTGTCCAGTGGCACGCGGAATACGACCCCAAGGACGACGCCGTCCACCGCCCGCTATGGCATGCCTTCGGCGAGGACGCTCACGCCGCCCGCGCCGAACGCACCCTGACCGATCCCCACGCCCCGGCCCGCCGCCACGGCTGAGCCTTCCCGGCATCGACCCGCGCAAATGCCGGCGTTCACGGGCTCGCAGACCGGCACGGCACGGGCTCCGCATGGCGAACCCGCCCCATCGAGCCGTCAGCCAGCGGGCAATCACCGCACTGGTCGAGTACCGCTGCGCGCCGGCGCCATGCCCGGATCACGGCACCCGATTGCTGAGGTCAACTGGTGCGTCGATCGCGGCAAAGAAGCCACAAGACACTGCTACTTCCGGATCTCTCCGATCGACGGTCCGGCCGCATCGTCAAGGGGAGGTCCGATGTGCACTGGCCCGCGAACGGCGTGTCGGCTTGCCTACATGGCACCCTTCCCGACGGCGTGTCCGTCGCCCCGAACCGCGCGCCCGTCAATCCAGTGCAACGGCGCAAGGCGTCGAGGGGGCCCATCACACCATCGCGTCAAGGCGCTTAATCGGCCCTTTCAGACCTGCCCGGGCCACAACTGGAGCGAAGCGGCGCATCGAGTGCCGAACACGGCCTGCACGACGCCAAGACCACCAACTGCCTCGGTCGTAGCAACGGAAACGTCGCGCCGACCGATCGCGCATGTCTGCGCCCACCGATTGAGCCCCGCGGAAAGCTTCAGCCACACACGAGCCTCTCGCCCTCCTGAGCGCGGCGCAGCACGCCGAGCACGTGGCACCGTGCCTGCACCGGCCTCATCGAGCGATGAACGCTCCGAGCCCGGCCTGGCGCGTCGGCTACCAGATCGCGACATGCCGCGCGCCACCTGTAAATGCTTCACTCATCGCAGAGTGCCGCTCCGCTGCATCGAATATCATTCACAGCATCGCCTTTGCCCAAATGTTCGCTCAACGGTCATAACTCGCAGCCAAAGCTGACGTGGGCGGGCGCGGGCGGGGTGATCGCGAGTACCGGCCCGCGAGCAGGACAACGCGCTCCGCTGCGCCGCTCAGCCGGCGCGATCGGTCAGGAGGACGCGTCGGAGGATGGCATAGAGGTCATCGACCCGGATCGGCTTTGCCAGATAGCCGTCCATGCTGGCGGAGAGATAGGTCGCCCGGTCCGCCTCGCGCGCGTTTGCCGTCAGCGCGACGATCGGCACGTCCCGCCCCTCGGCCCGGATCCGACGTGTCGCCTCGAGCCCGTCCATCACCGGCAACTGGATGTCCATCAGCACGAGGTCGGTGGGACGCGCGGCCACGGCCCGCACCGCCTCACCCCCGTCCGACGCCATGGCCAGGGTCGCGCCTGTCGGCGCCAGCATCGCCTGAAGGAGCGCGCGGTTCATCGCCACGTCCTCGACGATCAGAATCTGCTTGCCGACGAGGGATGGCACCGCTTCCTCACTGCCGCTATCACTCCTGCTCTGTCGCCCGGCAGGCACGATCCGGGCATCGCCTGCCTGCGCCTTCGCCGCCGCCGACGGGCTGCGCACCACTTCGAAGAGTACGTCCATCAGCTGCTCCGGCGCCTCCCGGCGCACCAGCCTGTCGATCCCCGCCACGGCCGCATGCGCCGCCGTCGCCCCGCTCAGCACGATGCGCAGGTCGCTGCCCTCGCCCGCCGCGCGCAGCGCCGCGACCGTCTCTGCCACGCGTTCGCCAGACATCGTCGCGCTCAGCACTGCGAAGTCATAGGGCATCCCGTGCTGCGCCTGACCCGCCACCGCCGCCGCCGCCTCGGCCGGGTTGGCGATGAAATCGGTCGCGAGGGTCGAGGTGCCGAGCGACCGCTGAACGCGCCCGGGGCTCAGCACAGGATCGCGCAAGGTCAGGAGCCGCCGCCGCTCGAAAGCCAGCCCCCAGCGCACCGGCGCGGCCGTGGCCGGCCCGGCGGCGCCCGCGAGCCGGAGCAGGCAGCGCGCGATGCCCGGCGCCTCGCTCACGACGGGTGCCGCGACGCCCAGCTCCCAGGCTGCCGCCATCAGCGCCGCATGGGCCTGTGCCGCCTCCCCGCCCGGGTCGGGCACCGGCCGCGACCCGCCGGTGAAGCGCACGGCCTCGATGACCAGATCCTGTGCCGTCTCCCCGAAATCGGCCTGTCCGCGCCACAGCGCGATACCCGCGATGCCCCGCGGCCCGACCGTGATGGCCCAGGCCAGAAGCGCATCGAGGAGCGGAACGAATGCCTCCGCCCCCGACGCGCCCGAATTGTCCCCGTCAGCGCGCGACGCGCCGTACCCCACGGCATTCCCGTCGCCTTGGGCCGCTGAAGCAGCGCCCTCCGGCACCGGCGCCCCCCTCAGCGCAGGATCGTCGAACAGCAGGAATTCCGGCGCGGCATCGCCCGCACGCCCGGCCGCCTCCGCGACCGCGCGAAACAGATGGTCCTTCGCACGAGCTGCTGGGATCATGGCACTCTTACAACAACGATTATGTCGGGAAACCTAGTTGCGGGATTGAGCGGGATTGAGCCTGAAACTTGGTGGAACGAAGGAATCTTACAACCAATCTTGAAGCATCGGCACAAGCGGTACATCTGCCGCAGGCATCGGAAAATCGCGAAGTTCCGCCTTGTGCGCCCATGCCAGCCGCTGCCCCTCCCTCGAGCGCGGCACCCCCTGCCACTTCCGGCAGGCATAAAGTGGCATCAAAAGATGAAAATCCGGATAAGCGTGGCTCGCGAAGGTAAGCGGCGCGAGGCAGCTCTCGACCGTGGAGACGTCAAGCTCCTCGGCCAGCTCGCGGATGAGGCAGGCCTCGGGCGTCTCCCCCGGCTCGACCTTGCCGCCCGGAAACTCCCAGAGCCCGGCCATCGACTTGCCCGCAGGCCGCTGGGCCAGCAGCACCCGGCCGTCCGGGTCGATGAGCGCCGCGGCGGCAACGAGCACGATGCTCACGAGCGATAGTCCGCGTTGATCTCGATGTAGCGCTTGGTGAGGTCGCAGCTGTGCACCACGGCTCGCCCCGTCCCGATGCCGAGATCGACACCGATCTCGATCTCATCGCCTTCCATATAGGCGGCCGCCTTCTCCTCATCGTAGTCCGAGGAACGCCAGCCGGCTTCGGCCAGCACCAGGTCGCCGAAGCGGATGCGCAGCCGGTCGCGCTCCGCCGGCTCGCCGGCCTTGCCCACCGCCATGACGATGCGGCCCCAGTTCGGGTCCTCGCCCGCGATGGCGGTCTTGACGAGCGGTGAGTTGCCGATGGCAAGCCCCACGGCCCGCGCCGACGCATCCGAGACCGCGCCCTCGACGACGATGCGCACCAGCTTCGTCGCCCCCTCCCCGTCCTTCACCACCTGGATGGCGAGATCGTGCATCACCGAGCAGAGCGCCGCCTCGAAGGCCCCGAAACGCGGATCCTTCGCCTCGAGGATCGGCATCATCGGGGCCTTGCCGGTGGCGGCCACCAGCAGGCTGTCCGAGGTCGATGTGTCGCCGTCGACCGTGATGGCGTTGAAGGTCCGGTCGGTCAGCCGGGCGACCGTCTCCTGCAGGAGCGCGCGGTCGATGGCGGCGTCGGTGAAGATGAAGACCAGCATCGTCGCCATGTCCGGCGCGATCATGCCGGAACCCTTGGCGATCCCGGCAATGCGCACCGGCGCGCCATCCAGCACCACCTCGGCCGAGGAGCCCTTGGGGAAGGTGTCGGTCGTCATTATGGCCCGCGCCGCCGCTTCGTCCGGCCCCGGACCCAGCCGCGCCGCCATCTCGGCGAGCTTTGCGGCGATTCGGCCGTGGTCGAGCGGCTCCCCGATCACGCCGGTCGACGCGATGAAGACGGCGCTGCCGGGCAGGCCCAGCGCCGCGCCCGCCGCTTCCGTCACCCGCGCCACCGCCTCCTCCCCGTTCCGCCCGGTGAAGGCATTGGCATTGCCCGCGTTGACCACCAGCCCGAAGCCTCGGCCGGTGGAGAGCCCGCCCGCAAGCCCTGCCGCATGCTCGGCCAGGATGGTCTCGCAGCGATGGACGGGCGCGGAGCGGGTCGACGAGCGCGTGAAGGTGCCGGCCACCACGGTTCCGGGCGCCAGGCGCGCCAGCAGAACGTCGTCCCGCCCCGTGTATCGCGTGCCCGAATTGGCCGTGACAGTCTCGAGCCCCGCGATGACGGGCAGCGGCGGGAAGGCGGCGGGCGCAAGCGGGGAGACGGCAGGGCCCTCGACCGCACCCGTGAGCGCCTTGATGCGCGCGTCTATCGCCGCGCGCTCCGCTCTCAGCCGTGCGAGCTCCCCGCCATCTCCGGTCATCCGTGCGTCACTCGGCTGCAGGAGCGTTCAGGAGATCGTCGTTCCGGAACGCGCCGGCAGGCGGACCGGGCTCGGTCACCGTCACCTCCGCCCCCTCGCGCAGCTCCGCCACGACAGCGCGCTGCGCTTCGACGACCAGCTCCTGCGCGATATCGCTCGCGACGTCGTCGAAGGCCGGTGCCGGACGCTCCCGCTTGTCGACCACCTTGATGACGTGCCAGCCGAACTGGGTCTCGACCGGGCCGCCCACGGCGCCGGGCTCGATCTCGAAGGCGGCTTCGGCAAAGGGGCCGACCATGTCCTCCTTCACGAAATAGCCCAGATCCCCGCCCCGCTGGGCCGTGCCGTCCGTGCCGTGCTCGGCCGCCAGCGCCGCGAAATCCGCCCCGCCGTCAAGCTCCTCGCGCAGCTCCTGCGCCTGCTCCTCGCTCTCGACCAGGATATGCGAAGCGCGCACCTCCTCGGGCGGCTCGGCCTCGGCGTAGCGCTTTTCGTACTCGGCGCGCACGGCGTCCTCGTTCACGCGCTCCTCGACCGCGGCGCGCATATAGGCCTCGGCCAGCACCGCGCGCATCTGGTTCTCGAGCTGGAACTGTACCGACTGACGCTCGTCGATGCCCGCTTCCAGCGCCTTGTCGGCCAGCAGCGTCTGGTCGATGAGCTGATCGATCAGCCCGCGGCCCAGGATCTCGTCCGGCAGCTGCTGATACTGCGCCGGCAGCCCGCGGCGAAGCGTGATCACATCGCCCAGCCGGATCGACTTCTCGCCGACCGTCGCCACCACGTCGAGCGCCGAGGCCTCGGGCGCTTCGGTATCGGTCCCGGCCTGCGCCTCCGCCGCGCCGTCCGCCGCTTCCCCGGCCGCGGCATCGCCGCCCATGGTATCCTGCGCGGCCGCGAAGCCGGCCGGGATCAGCCCGGCGATCAGGAGCGCGTAGAGCGCGGTACGAGCCTTCATGCCCGGCTTCAGCGGTGTCGTTTCGGTGCTCAAGGCATCCTCCTCATGGGCGCCGCCGGACCGCACGCCGCCCTGAGGCCGCGTTGACAGCCTTGGGGCCGCCCAATACATCCCCGATGTCGCGGCGGGCGGGGGTGCCCAAGTCCGCGCGTGTGGCGGAGACTTAGCGGCTACCGCAGCGGGAGGGCAAGCGCAGGCGCGCGTCGGCGCGAAGCGCTGGGACGCCATCCCCCGTAGCGGCAGAATGGCAACGCCGGCGGCGCGCCGACCGGCTCCCGACACGACCCTCGGGCATTACACGGGATATGTTCATGATCGGTTTTGGCGGTATCGCGAAGCGCCTCTTCGGGACGACCAACGACCGCAAGGTCAAGGCCATGCGCAGTCGCGTGGCAGAGGTGAATGCGCTCGAGGAGGAGTTCCAGCGGCTCACGGACGATCAGATCCGCGCGAAGACTGCGGAGTTCAGGGAGCGCCACGCCAACGGCGAAAGCCTCGACGACCTCCTACCCGAAGCCTTCGCGAATGTGCGCGAGGCGGCGCGGCGCGCCCTCGGCCTGCGCCCCTTCGACGTGCAGATCATCGGCGGCATGGTCCTCCACGAGGGCAAGATCAGCGAGATGAAGACGGGCGAGGGCAAGACGCTCGTCGCCACCATGCCGGTATATCTCAACGCGCTCACGGGGCGCGGCGTCCATGTCGTCACCGTCAACGACTATCTCGCCCGCCGCGATGCGGAGTGGATGGGCAAGGTCTACAAGTTCCTCGGCCTCACTACCGGCGTCGTGGTGCCCGGCCTCGACGATGCGGCGCGCAAGGAAGCCTATGCCTGCGACGTGACCTACGCGACGAACAATGAGCTCGGCTTCGATTACCTGCGCGACAACATGAAGTTCCGGCTCGAGGACATGGCCCAGCGCGGCCATGCCTACGCCATCGTGGACGAGGTCGACTCGATCCTCGTCGATGAGGCGCGCACGCCGTTGATCATCTCGGGCCCCGTCGAGGAGAAGGCCGAGCTCTACAATGCCTGCGACGAGGTGATCCCGCTTCTCGAGGAGAGCGACTACGAGCTCGACGAGAAGCAACGCGCCGTCACGCTCACGGATGACGGCAACGAGACGGTCGAGCGCATCATGCTCGAGCGCGGCATGCTGGCGGAGGGGCAGTCGCTCTACGATCCGCAATCGGTCAGCCTGGTGCACCACGTCAACCAGGCGCTGCGAGCCCACAAGCTCTTCCAGAAGGACAAGGACTACATCGTCAAGTCCGACAAGGTCGTGATCATCGACGAGTTCACGGGCCGCATGATGGAGGGCCGGCGCTACGGCGACGGGCTGCATCAGGCGCTCGAGGCGAAGGAGCGCGTGGCGATCCAGCCCGAGAACCAGACGCTCGCGAGCGTCACCTTCCAGAACTACTTCCGGCTCTACGACAAGCTGGCCGGCATGACCGGTACGGCGTTGACGGAGGCGGAGGAATTTCAGTCGATCTACGGGCTCGACGTGCTCGAGATCCCGACGAACCTGCCGATCGCGCGCCAGGACGACGACGACCAAGTGTATCGCACCGCCGGGGAGAAGGCATCGGCGATCGTCGAGGCGATTGCCGACGCGGTGCGCCGCGGCCAGCCGGTTCTTGTGGGCACGACCTCGATCGAGAAGTCCGAGCAGCTTTCGGCGATGCTGAGGGATGCCGGCCTGCTGCGCTCCATCGCCGAGCGGCTGAAAGCGGAGAGGACACGGATTTCCGAGGCCAAGCCGGCCGAGCGGGAGCGCATGGCGGAACGGGCGGACTATCTCGACAGCCTGATCAGCTATCTCGGTGAGCTTGCGACTACCGGCGGCATCCCCCACCAGGTGCTCAACGCCCGCTACCACGAGCAGGAGGCGCAGATCGTCGCCCAGGCGGGGCGTCCCGGCACCGTGACCATCGCGACCAATATGGCGGGACGCGGCACCGACATTAAGCTTGGCGGCAATGCCGAGATGATGATCGACGCGGCCACGGCGGCGGCGCCCGAGGAACAGCACGCAGAGATCGCCGCTCGCATCGAGGCGGAGGTCGAGGCCGGCAAGCAGAAGGCGCTGGAAGCGGGCGGTCTCTGGGTCATCGCGACCGAGCGGCACGAGAGCCGGCGCATCGACAACCAGCTCCGCGGCCGCTCGGGCCGTCAGGGCGACCCCGGGCGCTCCTCCTTCTTCCTCAGTCTGCAGGACGATCTCATGCGCATCTTCGGGTCGGACAGACTCGATTCGATGCTGCAGCGTCTCGGGCTGGAGGAGGGCGAGGCAATCGTCCATCCGTGGGTCAACAAGGCCATCGAGAAGGCGCAGGGCAAGGTCGAGGCGCGCAACTTCGACATGCGCAAGAACCTGCTCAAGTTCGACGACGTGATGAACGACCAGCGCAAGACGATCTTCGAGCAGCGCCGCGAGGTGATGGAGGCCGAGGATCTGTCGGAGACGGTGAGCGACATGCGCCACACAGTCATCGACGAGATGGTCGCCCGCCACATCCCCAAGAAGGCCTATGCCGATCAGTGGGATACCGAGGGGCTGGAGAAGGAGGCCCAGGACGTCCTGGTGACAGATCTGCCCGTCGCCGCCTGGGCGGCCGAGGAGGGCGTGGACGACGAGACGCTGCTCGAGCGCCTGACCGAGTATGCGGACGGCGTGATGGCCAAGAAGGAGGAGCAGATCGGCGGGGAGACGATGCGCCAGATCGAGAAGCAGATCCTCCTGCAGATCCTCGATCACCACTGGCGCGAGCATCTCGTCATGCTCGAACAGCTCCGTTCAGTGATCGGCCTGCGCGGCTATGCGCAGCGCGATCCGCTCAATGAGTACAAGTCCGAAGCGTTCCAGCTCTTCGAATCGCTGCTCGCGCGCCTCAGAACGGATGTGACGCGCCAGCTGATGGCCGTCCGCCTTGTGACGCCGGAGGAGCAGGCGGAGCGGGAGCGGCTGATGCGCGAAGCGGCCGAGCGTCTGCGCCGGCAGGCGCAGGAAGCCTCGGCCGCCGCGGCGCTCGGGGCGGAGGCGCTGGCTGGCGCATCGGATCCGGGCGCGCCCATGCACCCCCGCTCGACGCCCGCGCCGATGCTGATGGAAGCGCCGCAGAGTGTCGACGTCATGGAGCGCGACCCTGAGAACCCGGAGACCTGGGGCAAGATCGGTCGCAACGAGGCCTGTCCCTGCGGCTCGGGAAAGAAGTACAAGCACTGTCACGGTCGTCTGACTTGACGCGCGGTGCACGCCAGGGCCGGCGGCGATGCAGCATCCCGATGACGCTCGCGCCTCCTAGCGCCCCCTCTCACGACAGGTTACGGCGAGACACCCGAACAAGGCGGTAACGGTAAGGCCCTCACGCCGCAGCCCGTTGCGCGCCGGTGTCGGCAAGCGTTCGGCAGGTTTTCACCTCTCACGATGCACTTCGACCCAGAAGTGGGCGACAGCCTGGACCGCATCTCCTGGCCGTCAGACGTCATTACGCTTCACAAACGGCACCAAGCCTGCTCCTTTCCGCCCGCCAGCGGGAGGGGAGCATGGACAAGACCACGGGCATCCGCATCGCGGGGCGCTACACGCTCTTCACACACATTCCGGTCTGGCAAGGCGCGGACGGGCGCATCCACACGGACGCACTGTGGCAGCGCGACCTCGAGGCGCATCTCACCTACCTCCCCGGCTTCCACCTCTGCTGTCCTGTGGTCGACGGACCCGATCCGGGCGCGGATACGGCGCCTGTCGATGGGCTTGCCCCCGAACAGGTGCAGCCCCTCCGGCGAGACGGCGGCTGGGGCTCGGTCCTCGCCAACCTCCTGCCGAACGCGCTCGCCATGGCCCGCGCCGTCGCGGGATCGGACATCGTGCATTCGGGAACCGCCGGCTGGGCCTATCCGCATTCCTACCTGATCCTCGCCCTCCGCCCCTTCCGCCGCTTCCGCTGGATCGTGCTCATGGAAAGCTCCCCTTGGGCTATCGAGGGCGGCGCGGCGGCACGCGGGCGGGCAAGCCTCCGACAGCGTATGGGCCACGCCTTTCACGGCTTCATGGTGCGTCGCTGCCTCCGCGCAGCGGATATCCGGATCTTCACGCATGACCGCTACCGACGCGACTACTACGGCGGGCACGACAGCACACTTGTTGCGCCCGCCGTCTGGGTGGAGGAGCGCCAGCTCGTGGGCGAGGACGCGCTCGAGGCTAGGCTCGGAGCGCGCCGTCAGGAACCTGTCCGCCTTCTCGTGCCTGCCCGAATGACGGCGGATAAAGGGCTCGAGACGATCCTCGCCGCCATTGACCTCGCCGGCCCCCGGCTCGCTGCTAGCCCCGCTGAAATCGACGAAGAGGCATCCCTTGTCGTCGATTTCATTGGCGCGGGCGAGATGGCGCCAGCGGTTGAACGCTTCGCCGCCACGCGCCGGCCCGGCATCGCCACGCGGTATTACGCCCCACTGCCCTATGGCGCGCCCTTCCTCGACTTCATGGCCGGCTACGACGCCATCGTGCTGGCAAACCGAAGGGCCGAGCAGCCGCGCATCGTCTATGACGCCTTCGCCCAGGGGCTGCCCTGCCTCACCTCGCGCACGCCGGGCACCGAGGGCATCGTGACCGAGGGGGCAACGGGGCGCTTCTTTCCGATCGACGATGCAGACGCACTCGCGACCCTCCTTGTCGAGGCCGCGGCCATGCGTCCGGCCCTGCCAGCCATTGCCCGCGCCGCCCGCGCCGCGGCCGCTGCCCGAAGTCACGCGGCGATGCATACCGAAAGAGCAACCTTTCTCGCGAAAAACCTCCATCCGTGACGCTCTATCAGGCAATCTGCGTCATCTTGCGGCGTGTAGAGCGCTGGACCACAGGGGCCCCCTTGGCTAGTTAGCCAGCAGAGTCGACAGAACCGCAGGCGTCGTCCCCCGGCGCCGACGCCAAGACCAGGAGTTCAGGCATGGCCGAGACCGAGACCGAACATGACGACGGACGCCGCGACTTTCTCTTTGTCGCCACCGCTGCCACCGGAGCGGTCATCGGCGGTGCCGCGGTCTGGCCGCTGATCGACCAGATGAACCCGTCGGCGGACGTCCTTGCGCTCGCCACGATCCGCACCAGCATCGCCGACGTAGCGGAGGGCAGCCAGGTCCGCGTGCTCTGGCAGGGTAAGCCGATCTTCATCCGCCACCGCACACCGGAGGAGATCGAGGCCGCCCGCGATGTTCCGATGTCGGAGCTCAAGGACCCGCAGCCCGATGCCGAGCGCGCGCTGGATCCGGAAGGCAAGTACCTCGTGATGGTCGGCGTCTGCACCCATCTCGGCTGCGTGCCGCTGGGCGACGGCGCGGGGGATTACAACGGCTGGTTCTGCCCCTGCCACGGTTCGCATTACGACACCTCGGGCCGCATCCGGAAAGGCCCGGCCCCGAGCAATCTCGTGGTGCCGCAGGTGACCATGATCGACGACACCACCATAGAAATCGGCTGAGGAGGAACGTTCATATGTCCGGTATCCCGCAGGACCACTACGAGCCGAAAACCTCGGCCGAGAAGTGGATCGACGACCGCCTGCCAATCGTCCGCCTGGCGTTCGACTTCATCGCCTTCCCGACGCCGAAGAACCTCAACTGGATGTGGATCTGGGGCGTGATGCTCACGATCTTCCTCGTGATCCAGATCGTGACCGGCATCGTGCTGGTGATGCACTACACCGCGCATGTGGATCATGCCTTCGCATCGGTCGAGCACATCATGCGCAATGTGAACGGCGGCTGGTTGATCCGCTACATCCACATGAACGGCGCCTCCTTCTTCTTCATCGCCGTCTATGCCCACATCTTCCGCTCGCTCTACTACGGCTCCTACAAGGCGCCGCGGGAAATCACGTGGATCATCGGCATCCTGATCTACCTGCTGATGATGGGCACTGCCTTCATGGGCTACGTGCTCCCCTGGGGTCAGATGTCCTTCTGGGGCGCGACCGTGATCACCGGCCTCTTCTCGGCCCTGCCGCTGATCGGCGAGCCGCTGCAGACCTGGCTGGTGGGCGGCCCGGCCGTCGACAACGCCACGCTGACGCGCTTCTTCTCGCTCCACTACCTGATGCCGTTCATGATCCTCGGCCTCACGGTCGTGCATATCTGGGCCTTCCACACCACGGGCAACAACAACCCGGACGGTGTGCCGATCCGCAAGACGGACGTGGAGACGACGAAGCGCGACACCGTGCCCTTCCACCCGTTCTACACGATCAAGGACATGTACGCGCTGGTGCTGTTCCTGATCCTGTTCGTGGTGATGGTCTTCTTCATGCCGAACTACCTCGGCCACCCGGACAACTACATCGAGGCGAACCCGCTGGTCACGCCAGCGCATATCGTGCCCGAATGGTACTTCCTGCCGTTCTACGCGATGCTCCGCGCGGTCGATTTCGACATCCTCTTCATCGACTCGAAGCTTGGCGGCGTGCTGGCGATGTTCGGCTCGATCGTGATCATGGCGCTCGCGCCTTGGCTCGACACCAGCCGCGTCCGGTCGGGCCGCTATCGCCCGATGTTCAAGATCTACTTCTGGATCCTCGTGGTGGACTTCTTCGTCCTCATGTGGGCGGGCGGCCAGCCGGCCGAGGGCCTGGTGCCGACGATCTCACTGATCGGCACGATCTACTGGTTCGCCTACTTCCTGGTGATCCTGCCGGTGCTCGGCATCCTCGAAACGCCGGACCCGCAGCCCAATACGGTCGAGGAAGCCTACAAGAACGAGCACCCGGAAGCGCCGGCCATCGGCCATAACGGTGGCTTCATCGTCGGCACGGGCTCGGGCCAGACCGCGGGCGTCGGCCCCACCTTCGGCAACGGGTCGGCTGGCTCCGCCGGCTCCGCCACGCCGGCCGAATGAGCGCTGAGACAAGGAGAGAACCAGTGATGTTCCGCACGTTCCTAGGCGCCCTCGCCCTTGCCGTCGCCCTCCCGGGGGCGGCCGTCGCCGCTGGCGCGGGTGGCGAGGTCGAGGACCACAACTTCAGCTTCGAGGGCCCCTTCGGCTCCTATGACCGCTTCCAGCTTCAGCGCGGCTTCCAAGTCTACCAGAACGTCTGCTCGGGCTGTCATGGAATGCAGTACGTGTCCTTCCGCGCGCTCGGGGAGCCGGGGGGTCCCGAGTTTCCGGAGGAACAGGTCCGCGCCATCGCGGCGCAGTACATGGTGGAGGATCCGCAGACCGGCGAGATGCGCGAGGGCAAGCCCTCGGACAACTTCCCGGTCAACGACGCGGTCGGCGCGCCCGACATGTCGCTGCTTGCCAAGGCCCGGGCTGGCTTCCACGGCCCGTACGGCACCGGCATAAGCCAGCTCGTGAACGGCATCGGTGGGCCGGAATACATCCGCGCGCTGCTCCTCGGATACACTGGCGAGGAGGTCGAGCAGGCCGGCACCATCCTCTACGAGAACACGGTGATGCCGGGCGGGCTCATCAACATGGCGCCGCCCCTCTATGGCGACGACGTGGAGTACCAGGTCTTCGGCGAGGGAGCGGAGGACGCGTCCTACACCCCGCCCGAGCCCACGATGGAGCAGGAGGCAGCGGATGTTGCCGCCTTCCTGATGTGGGCCGCCGAGCCCAAGCTCGTCGAGCGCAAGGAGGCGGGGGTTCGCAACCTCCTCATGCTGATCGTGCTCGCGGTGCTGCTCTACTTCACCAACAAGCAGATCTGGGCCGCAGTGAAGGGCAAGGAGCACTGAGCGCGCGCTCCTGGCCGGCCCATGCGACGGACAGACCTGAAGACCCCGCCCTCGCGGCGGGGTTTTTCTTTGCCGCAACCGGTGCGCGGACGCACACTGGCCCCGGACGCCGTTACGGCAAAGCCTCATGGAGCTCGTCATGCCCGCGCACAGGGCCCAGCCATGCATCGGCCCGAGGGCGACGCGGACCCGGGCCGGGCCGGCGCGACCGCGGCATCGCATCGTGGCGAGCAGTCAGGCCCGCCGGCCGCCGCAATCGGCCTCACGGCGACAGGCCGCGTGGCTTCCCGGGTGCCGGGCACGAGCCTGCGCATGACAGGGCTCCGCGGGACCGGGCTGCGATCGCGCACAGGACGGCCCCCGGCCAGCTGTGGCACATGCGATGCGATGCCACCCCCAGCCACGTGGCGGCGCCCCGTTGCCGTCCTCATCGCGCTCTTCGCCCTCAGCCTCGCGCCGCCCGCGCTGGCGGCGTGGCAGACCCGAGTGCTGATGGATGGTGCCGTCGTCTCGCAGACCCGTGAGGGGCGGATCGCCGTTCAGCTCTCCTGCCTCGCCGGGGTCGGCCGGCGGCTCCAGCTTACGGTCGCGGCCCGCGGCTTTCCCCGAGCCATCGCAGAGGACAGCATGGTGACGCTCGCCATCGCGCTCCCCAATGGCCAGACGGTGCACCAGCCCGCCCGCGCCACGATCGATCCCAGCGGCCGCGCGCTCACCGGCTGGATCGCAGCGACGCCTGCCTTTCTCGACGCCCTCGCCCGCGGCAGCCGGCTGGGCCTGGAGCATCGCGGGAAGACGCTCCTCGCCACGGCCATGACCGGCACGGCACGCGCGCGGGAGGCGATGCGGGAGCATTGCGGTTTCTGAAGAAGCGGCGCCTGAGCGCCCTTCCTGCTTCGCGCGATCCGGAGCAGCGGGACCTACGTCTGGAATGTCGGGCGGTGGCCGCGGGGATGCTCGAGGCGCCGAGGAGAAGGCCCGGTCGGCGCCGAAAGCGCCGCGTCCCGCACCCTCGACTGTTAACCGAAACAAGGGCCATCTGCCGGCGCACCCTCCATGCCCGTGGAGATCGCTGAGCCCGGGAGCACCACATGCCCTAGCGGCACGGGGGGAGATTACCGTACGCGACGGGCCGACGGAGGAGCCACTGAAGGTCCGCCGCACGCTCTCGGCGCGATGTCCCTCGCTCGAAGCCCAGCTCGCGCAGCTCTCCTCCGCCGCCTCGACGGACACACGACGTTCGAGATCGACGCGTCGATGCGATGGGCCGTCACCGGACAGTCACGCCGCGACCCCAAGGATGATCGCGCATCGCTTGTGTTTCTGACGCGGGGCGGGTGGGCCCTCGTGGCACAGACAAGGTCACGGCCGGGGCGGATGCCCCCGCCGTGCCCCGCTGCCTCGCCGAGAGAGAGGCGGGCCAGATACGCCCTTCAGTACTTCTCCGCCGTGTGGTCGGCCGAGACGACGTTGACGGTGCCAGGCGTGATCACCGTCAGATGATGGTGCGGATTGCCGTCGCCATCCACCCCGCCGAGCGCCACGGAGCCTGCCATCGCGAGCCGGCGCGCCGTGCTGGCCATGCCGCGGGCGTCAAGCATCTCGCGGGACGCCACATCGATGATGACCTTGAGCGGCGTACCGCCCTCGAGATCCCGCTCGAGCTTGGAGACGAAGGCCGCACAGTCCCGGCCACCGGCGTCGCAGAACCCGCGCCGCGCCGCCTGATCGTCCCGGAAATCCTGAAACCCGACGGTCTCGCCCGTATCCGAGTTCACGACGCTGATCGCCAAAGCGATGAGCCCCTCCGGCAGAATCGGCGCAATGGCACAGCTATCCCCCGCCGCCGAGCCGAGCGCCGTGAGCCCGTCGATCTCGATCTGCGCCTGGTTGCTGGAGGAGGTGGGTCCGGTCGGCGCCTCCTTCTCGAGCAGATCGATCGCGCCCGGCAAGCCCGGACCGGGATTCGAGGGGCAGGCCAGCGCAGCGCCACCCAGCGCTACCGACAGCGAACCGATGATCGCAGCACCGCCGAAGCGACGCGTCACATGCGTAATCCAGTGCATAACATGTCCTTTGTTCTGTTTCATAGTGGGACACGCTCTACGGCAGCAGCGTCAAGCCAGCGGGTGTTTGCGCGGCCATCAGCGTCAAAAGAGGTTAACGGTAGGCAAGGCGAAGCCACCCGTACCGACGCCGTCAAAGCGCTGATGCCCGGTCCGACTTCTCCTATGGAAGATGGCGGTCTCGCATCCCGCGCCTGCCCGGCACAGGTAGAGAATGCTTCATCAGGCGGGATGAGCGCGCCCGCGCCGAAGGACGGCGAACCCCGCCATCGCGGTCAGCATCAGCCAGGCGCCCGCCGGAAGCGGAACCGTGCTGGGTGGCTCGAGATCGGTGATCTTGAACTGCACCGCCGCGGCCGCGTTGCTGCCAGCACCGAGCAGCACATCGCCCGTCAGCGTAAAGTCGGCGGTGAAGTCCATGCCGCCGATATAGAGATAGCCACGCGTGTTGCTGGCCAGCGTGGAAAGCGCCGGCAGCGCCATGCCGCCCAGCATCAGGTCGTTGACCTCCGCCTGCCGCGTGCGGATGACCAGCGTGCGCGCAGGCTCGGTCGGGTTGTCGCCCGTGACGATCGCGGAAAGGTCGATGACATCGCTCAGCATGTTGCCATAGATTGACCAGGTGAGCGTTGTCGTCGCCGCAGTATAGCTCAACGTGAAGGGCTGCTCCTGGGCGAGGTCGATGCCGGCGCCGAGCTGACCGGAGACGGCGGTGTTGTCGATCCGGTTGAAGATCGCCGCCTCGGTGTTGCCGCCGGTACCACGGCTCCCGGCCCGCGCCTCGGCAACCGCGAATTCGCACCCGAAGTTGTCGCTGCCGCCGCACAGCGCCACGAACCGGGTGTCCGGCCCGGCGACATCGGTCGGCGTGCTCACATCGAAGCGGACGGGCAGGGTCGCCGCCGAAACGGGCAGCGCGAGGGCCGTAGCGACGGACGCAATCAGGATGCCGGTAAGAACGCAGCCACGCATTTCTCTCTCCACGCAAAGGCAACGCGGAGCAGAAGCACCGAGATCGAGGCGCTTTCATGACGCTTCGCAGAGATAGGGCAAACAATGGAACCGCTCGCCGAAAACTGCCCCATCGCAGGTCAGACGGCAGCGCTCTCCGTCCGTTCCATGTCAGTGCGCGGTCGGATTAACCAGCCACTCGGCGCGGTGGACCACCTGGAAATGCTCGATCACGAGCTCCCGCCGCTCGTCCCAGTCGAGGCCAAAGGCGGCGGCACGGGCCGCGTAATAGGCGCCGCATTCGCGCTGCCAGGTCTCGAGCGTGCCGTCCCATTCGCCATAGGCGAGCGCCAGCCCCTCGTCGCAATCGCAGAACCTGACCAGCATCAGCGCCCTGGTCCGCACCAGGCAGACGGCCGCCCCACCGCCATCGAGCACGATCGAGTAACTGCCGATGGGCGGTGGGCCGATCTCGGGCATGAACTCCTCCATCAGCGAGGATGTGGCAGTCTTGGCGCCCGAGAGGATCAGCGCCGCGCCCTCATCCGCCGCCATGGCGGTCTCGCCCACGCGCATCACGTCATAGAACCGCGCATCCACCGGCGTCTCGGGCAGCGCCATGAAGCTCCGCCAGAGCGACGCGGTGCCGTCGGTGAGCTCTTCCAGCCGCATCGCCGCCTCCTCTTCGCCGTCGCGCACGGGGTCCCCTGCCCCGTCGCCAATCATTGCCGCCCTTGCCCCCCGCGGCGCAAACTGGTTCACGGGAGGATGCGATCATCCTGACCGTGGCCGCCGCCGGAGGCCAGTACCGAGACGCAACCGCCGGCACCCGACACGCCGCCAGCGCCCGATACGCCCCGGGAGGCGCCTGGAACGAGCCGCAGACCACCACGAGACGAGCCCCGCGATGTCCTTCAACAGCTTCGGCCACCTCTTCCGCGTCACCACCTGGGGCGAAAGCCATGGACCCGCCCTCGGCGCCACGGTCGATGGCTGCCCGCCGGGCATTCCCATCGACGCGGCCCAGCTCCAATACTGGCTGGACCGCCGAAAGCCGGGCCAGTCCCGCTACACCACCCAGCGGCGCGAGGCCGATGAGGTCGAAATTCTTTCCGGCACGTTCGAGGGGCAGACCACCGGCACGCCCGTCCAGCTCATGATCCGCAACACGGATCAACGCTCAAAGGATTACGGAGACATAGTTAACAAATTCCGACCGGGGCATGCGGACTACACCTACTGGGTCAAATACGGCATCCGGGATCATCGCGGGGGAGGACGCTCCTCGGCGCGGGAGACGGCGGCGCGGGTCGCAGCCTCCGGCATCGCCCGCGCGGCTCTGGCAGAGCTCGTGCCCGGGCTTACCATCCGCGGCGCGCTCGTCCAGATGGGACCGAAGACCATCGACCGCGCGGCGTGGGACTGGGAGGAGATCGACCGCAATCCCTTCTTCACCCCCGACCCGCAAGCCGCGGAGGATTGGGCCGACTACCTCGACACGCTGCGCAAGGCAGGCGACAGCGTCGGCGCCGTGATCGAGGTCGTGGCCTCGGGCGTCCCGCCCGGTCTCGGCGCGCCGATCTACGCCAAGCTCGACACCGATCTCGCCGCCGCGATGATGAGCATCAACGCCGTGAAGGGCGTCGAGATCGGGGACGGCTTCGCCGCCGCGACGCTTTCGGGCAGCGAGAACGCCGACGAGATGCGGATGGGGGCCGAGGGGCCGGACTTCCTGGCCAACCATGCTGGCGGCATCCTCGGCGGCATCTCGACCGGCCAGGACGTGGTGGTCCGCTTCGCCGTGAAGCCGACCTCCTCGATCCTCACGCCGCGCGCCACGATCGACAAGGCCGGCCACGACACCCATATCGTGACCAAGGGTCGGCACGATCCATGCGTCGGCATCCGCGCCGTGCCGGTGGGCGAGGCGATGATGGCCTGCGTGCTGCTCGATCACGTCTTACTCCACCGCGGCCATGTGGGCGAGAACCGGGGCCATATCGGCGACAACCGTGTCTAGATCGCCGGGCGCCGACGGCGATTCGGACAGCCCACCGGCCCTCACCCTCGCCACGCCCGAGGATTTGCCCGCGCTCACCGCCCTCGCCCTCGCGGCTTACGCCAAATACACCCCGCGCCTCGGCCATGAGCCACCTGCCATGCGGCCGGACTTCGTGGGCCATGTCACGCGCGGCGAGGTGTCGGTGCTGCGGAGCGCGGCCGGACTCGACGCCTATCTCGTCCATTTCGAAGCCGGGGGCGCCTGGGTGATCGAGAACATCGCGGTCGCACCGGGTGCGCAGGGCAAGGGCATCGGCCGCGCTCTCCTCTCCCATGCCGAGGCCGCAGGCCGGGACGCCGGATGCCGGCGCGCCGTCCTCCTCACCAACCTCGTCATGACCGAGAACCAGGCGCTCTACACCCGCCTCGGCTGGCGCGAGACCGGGCGCCGGCCCTACAGGGGCACCCATGTGATCGACTACGAAAAGCCGCTGGACGGCGCCGGAGGGAACCCATGACAATAAAGGCCGCGATCTTCGATGTCTTCGGCACCTGCGTCGACTGGCGCCGCGGCGTCGCCGAAGCCGTCGCCCCCGCCTTCGCCACCAAGGGGATAGAGATCGACCCAGACGCCTTCGCCACCGCCTGGCGCGCCGAGTACCAGCCGGGCATGGAGGTCGTCCGCAGCGCCGGCCGGCCCTACACCGCTCTCGACATCCTCCACCGCGAGAACCTCGAACGCGCGCTTGCCAAGAACGGGCTCGCAGGCGCGTTCTCCGAGGCAGAGAAGGACGCGCTCAATCGCGCCTGGGAGAAGCTGCCGGCGTGGGAGGACGTGGCGCAGGGCCTTGCCTCGATTCGCGAGAAGGTGCTCGTAGCGCCCTGCTCCAACGGCTCCATCGCCCTCATGAGCCGCCTCGCGCGCTTTGCCGGGCTCGAATGGGACGCCATCCTCGGCGCGGAGATAGCGCAGGACTACAAGCCCAAACCTGCCGTCTACCTGGCCTCCGCCGCCGCCTTCGGGCTCGCACCGTCCGAGGTTCTGATGGTCGCCGCCCACAACGACGATCTCGCGGCCGCCCGCGCCCTCGGCTTCCCCACGGCCTTCGTTCCCCGCCCCACCGAACACGGCCCCGATCAGACCACAGACCGCAGCCCAACCGAGCAATGGGATATCGTGGCCACCGACTTTGCGGAGCTCGCCGCTACCCTGCCGAGGCCCGTCCACGTCCCTTGGGAATGAGGATGCGGATGACCATGTGCGCCGCTTCGTCACCTGCGGCGGTATCGGCGCTATCGGTTCGGATGGTATCGGCAGTCGGGAACGGCGCCGTGTTCGTTACGGTCGATGCGTAGCTCCCGGACCACCGCCACGTCGAGCGGGATCGGCACCGGTTCGGGCGGCGGCGTCGGAGCCTGCTTCTCTTCTCCATGCCGCGGCCCCTCCCGGGCCGGCTCTGGGCAGCGCCTTTGATGGCTGTCGCTTCGATCCGCTGGCCGCTCCGCGCCTGACTAACTTCGACGGTGGCGAAGTTGCACGCATAGGGACCGATCCTGCGTCGCTGATCGCAGACCCGGCGCTCGGCCTTGCCCTTCGCGGGCGGCTACCCGGCAGAAAGGCATCTGCATCGAACTGATGAGGCGCTCTCCGGCCGCGCATCGATCTGAGCGTTCGCCTCATAGCGCTCGTCGAGATCAGCTTCGTCGACGGATCGGTCGGGTAGCGACAAACGCCGGGAGGGCATCGCGGTGGTTGCGAACGGGTGGTGTGCATGGCAGCGTTAATAAATCTGAGGCGGCAACCGCCGCCGCTGCCATGAGATGACATCCAGGCCTGACTGTCGGCGCGTCGCCGACGGGCGCTACCGAGGCGATGACCCTGATATCGTGGGTGGTCGGCGGTCGATTTCGCGGCATGACATTGCCGAGGCCTCATCGAGAATGACAGGGAGTGTGCCAATGAAAACCTTGATGACGAGCGTCGCCGCGCTGGCCATTGCGGCCGGCGCCGCCTTCGCGGAGCCCAAGAGCGGCGGGCGGATCGATGTCGTGATCCAGCCCGAGCCGCCGAGCCTCATGCTCGGCATCGTGCAGAACGGCCCGACGCAGATGGTCGCCGGCAACATCTACGAGGGGCTCCTCCGCTACGACACCGATCTCAACCCGCAGCCCGGGCTCGCGAAGTCCTGGGAGGTCTCGGAAGACGGGCTGACCTACACCTTCATGCTGCACGAGGGCGTAAAATGGCATGACGGCGCGCCCTTCTCGGCCGATGACGTCGTGTTCTCGGTGGACGAGTTTCTGCGCGAGACGCATCCCCGCCTCCGCGTCTCCCTCGCGCATGTCGAGAGCGTGACCGCGCCCGACCCCAACACGGTTGTCTTCAAGCTCAAGAACCCGTTCGGGCCCTTCCTCGGCATCTTCGAGGTCGGCACGATGCCGATCGTGCCCAAGCACATCTACGAGGGCACAGACTTCGCCGACAACCCGATGAACAACACGCCCATCGGTACCGGCCCCTTCAAATTCGAGGCGTGGGAGCAGGGCAGCTATATCCACCTCGTGAAGAACGAGGACTACTACATCGAGGGCCAGCCCTACCTCGACGAGATCTACTGGCGCGTGATTCCTGACGCTGCGGCCCGCGCCGTCGCCTTCGAGACGGGCGAGGTCGATGTGCTGCCGGGCGGCTCGGTCGAGAATTTCGACGTGCCGCGGCTGACGGCGATGGACGGCGTCTGCTCCACCGGCGATGGCTGGGAGTATTTCGGTCCCCACGCCTGGCTCTGGCTGGACACCCGCGACGGGCCGACGGCGGACAAGCGGTTCCGCCAAGCGATCATGTACGCCATCGACCGGGAGTTCGCGAAGGACGTCGTCTGGAACGGCTTCGGCAAGGTACCGACGGGACCGGTCTCATCCAAAACCAGGTTCTACTCGGACGACGTGCGGCAGTATCCCCACGACCCGGACAAGGCGAAGGAGCTGCTCGCCGAAATGGGCTATGACGGCACGCCCATAAAGCTCCTGCCGCTACCCTATGGCGAGACCTGGCAACGTTGGGCCGAGGCGGTGCGGCAGAACCTTTCGGATGTCGGCATCCCGACAGAGATCGTGGCCACCGACGTCGCTGGTTGGAACCAGAAGGTCAGCGAGTGGGACTTCGACCTCGCCTTCACCTATCTCTACCAGTACGGCGATCCGGCGCTCGGCGTGGCGCGGACATACATCTCCTCCAACATCGCGAAGGGCAGCCCCTGGAATAATGTCTCGGGCTACGAGAACCCCAAGGTCGATGAGCTCTTCGCCGAGGCCGCCGTGGCCGTCGGCGCGGATGCCCGTCAGGAGATCTATGACGAGCTGCAGAAGGTCATCGTCGAGGATGTGCCGGTGGCCTGGATGCTCGAGCTCGAGTTTCCGACGATCTACCGCTGCGAGGTGAAGGACCTCGTGGAGACGGCGATCGGCGTGAATGACGGCTTCAAGGACGCCTATATCGACAAGTGATCGCGCGCGTCTGACCTCGGCGGCCCTTCCTGTGGGGCCGCCATCCCTTCACCGATACTCCGGTCGAGCGATTGGGGAGCCCGATGGCCCTCGCTTATGTGATCCTCCAGCGCCTCTTCAAGGCAGCGGTCACGCTGCTCCTGATCGTCACGCTCAACTTCATCCTGATCAACGCTGCGCCGGGCGATCCGGCAGCGGTGATGGCCGGCGAGGCGGGCGCCGCGGATGAGAAGTTCATCGCGGATCTGCGTGCGAAGTTCGGCCTGGACCAGCCCTTCCACATCCGCCTCTGGACCTATGTTTCGAACGTGGTGCAGCTCGATCTCGGCTATTCGTACCGCCGGGACGCACCTGTCTTGGATCTGATCATGGAGCGGCTGCCTGCAACGCTCCTCCTGACGATGACCGCGTTCTTCGTCTCCCTCGGCATCGGCGTACTGCTCGGCGCCATTGCTGCCGCACGGGTCGGGCGCTGGGCGGATAGCCTGGTCACTACCCTGGCTCTCCTCTTCTACGCGACACCACTCTTCTGGGTGGCGCTCATGGCCGTCCTGCTCTTCTCAGTGCAGCTCGAATGGCTGCCCGGCTTCGGCTTCGAGACGGTGGGCGCCGGGTACACCGGGCTCGAGCGCGCGCTCGATATCGGAACCCATCTGATCCTACCGGCGCTCACGCTCGGCCTCTTCTTCGCGGCCGTCTACATGCGGATGACACGCGCCTCGATGCTCGAGGTCGCCGGCATGGACTTTGTGAAGACAGCGCGCGCCAAGGGCCTGCCGGGCCGGCTGATCCAGCGCCGCCATGTGCTGCGCAACGCCCTCCTGCCGGTCGTGACGCTGGCCGGCCTCCAGGCGGGGCAGCTCGTCGGCGGCGCGGTACTGACCGAGACGGTCTTCGCTTGGCCGGGCGTGGGGCGGCTTATGTTCGAGAGCATGGCCGCGCGCGACTACAGCCTGCTTCTCGGCGTCTTCCTCGTCTCAGCGGCCCTCGTGATCTTCTTCAACGTGCTGACGGATATCGTGTACCGGCTGATCGACCCGCGCATCGGAGCGGGACGATGAGGGCGTTCTGGCGGGCCTTCTCCCGGAACCGCGGCGCTGTCGCGGGACTGGTGCTGCTCTGGATCGTGATCGCGGTTGCGCTCCTGGCCCCGTTGATCTTCCCCGACAGCCCCTGGCGCATGGTGCAGCGACCATTCCTGCCGCCCTTCGCCAACGAAGCCTATCCCCTCGGCACCGACACGCTGGGCCGCGATGTCGCCGCGGGCCTCGCCTATGGCGCGCAGGTCTCGCTGGTCGTGGGCCTTATCTCGACCGCCGTCGCCCTCCTCATCGGGGTGCCGCTCGGTGCGCTGGCCGGCTATTTCGGGGGCTGGGTGGACGAGGCGGCGATGCGTTTCACCGAGTTCTTCCAGACGATCCCGTCCTTCGCGCTCGCCATCGTGCTGGTCGCGATCTTCCAGCCCACACTCGGCTCCATCGTCGTCGCCATCGCGGTGGTGAGCTGGCCGCCTGTCGCCCGCCTCGTGCGGGCCGAGGTACTGTCGCTACGGGAGCGGGATTTCGTCGACGCAGCGCGACTTCAGGGCCTTTCGGACTGGAACATCCTCGTTCGTCAGATCCTGCCGAATGCGGTCTCGCCCATCATCGTCATGGCCTCGCTCATGGTCGCAACCGCGATCCTGCTCGAGAGTTCGCTGTCCTTTCTCGGCCTCGGCGATCCGAACATCATGTCGTGGGGCTACATGATCGGCGCCGCGCGCACCGTGATACGCACGGCATGGTGGCTGAGCTTCTTCCCGGGCATCGCGATCCTGCTCACCGTCCTGGCGCTCAACCTGATCGGGGAGGGGCTGAACGACGCCCTCAACCCCCGACTCGCCCGGGCCGGCCGATGACAGCTGCGCTGGCCATCGAGGGGCTGACCGTCGCGCTGCCCAGGGGCGCGGACCGGGCACATGCCGTCGAGGAGGTGAGCCTCACGGTTGCGGCGGGGGAGATACTCTGCGTCGTCGGCGAGTCCGGCTCCGGCAAGTCCATGAGCGCGAATGCCGTCATGGGCCTGCTGCCTCCGGGCGTGACCGTCGCCGCGGGGCGCGCGATGTTCGAGGGTCGCGACCTGCTCGAGCTGCCGGAGGAGGAGCGCCAGGCGCTCCGCGGCGCACGCATCGCGATGATCTTCCAGGAGCCGATGACCGCGCTCAATCCGCTCATGCGCATCGGCGACCAGATCGCCGAGGTCTTCGAGGCGCATGGCCGCCTCACGCCGCCGGAACGACGCGCGCGGGCGGTAGACCTGGTTGAGGAGGTGGGCCTGCCCGAGCCCGAACGTATCGTACGCGCCTACCCATTCCAGCTCTCAGGCGGACAGCGCCAGCGCGCGATGATCGCCATGGCGCTTGCCCTCGAGCCCGCCATCCTCATAGCGGACGAGCCGACGACAGCGCTCGACGTCACGACGCAGGCCCAGATCCTCGAGCTCATCCGCCGCCTGCAGCGCGACCATGGCATGGCGGTGATGTTCATCACTCATGACTTCGGCGTGGTTGCGGAGATCGCGGATCGCGTGGTGGTGATGCGCCATGGCCGGATCGTCGAGGAGGGACCGGCGGCCGATGTTCTCTCCGCCCCTGAGCATCCCTACACCCGGGCGCTACTCGAGGCCGTGCCGACCGGCGTCCCCTCCACCGCCGCAGGGCGCGCTCCGGAAACACCGGCGCTTGAGGTCGTGGGTCTCGAAAAGACCTATGTCACCAGCAGCGGCCCCTTCCGCCCTAAGCGCGTGGTCCGTGCCATCGACGGCGTCTCCTTCGAAATCGGGCGCGGTGAGGTGCTGGGGCTCGTGGGCGAGTCCGGGTCGGGCAAATCCACCGTCGGCCGGGCCATCGTGCGCCTCGTCGACCCGGATGCCGGCCATGTGCGCATAGGCGGCGTCGATATGGCGACCCTATCGGCGAGTGACCTTCGCACCGCGCGGGCCAAGGCGCAGATGGTCTTCCAGGATCCCTATGCTTCGCTCAACCCGCGCGCCCGCATCGCCCGAGCGCTCACCGAGGGGCCGATGGCCATGGGCACGCCGCATGCCGAGGCCCGGGCGCGCGCGGCGGAGCTCCTCGAGCTCGTCGGCCTCGACGCCTCGGCACTCGACCGCTTCCCGCACGAGTTCTCCGGTGGCCAGCGGCAGCGCATCGGCATCGCACGGGCCCTTGCCATGGACCCGGAACTGATCGTGGCGGACGAGGCGGTCTCAGCCCTCGACGTCTCGATCCAGGCACAGGTACTGGATCTCCTCCGCGACCTGCGCGCCCGCCTCGGCCTCTCGCTTCTCTTCATCACGCACGACCTCCGGGTCGCGGCCCAGCTCTGCGATCGGGTCGCAGTCATGCAGAAGGGCAAGATTGTGGAGATCGGCCCGGTCGCGGAGATCTTTCAGCGCCCGAGCCACGCCTATACGCGCCAGCTGCTCGCCGCCGTCCCGGGTGCCGGCTGGGGCGCGGAGGCGGCGGAATGAGCGTCGAGCCCGATCTTGCAGCCCGCCTTGCCGATGCGGTCGACGCTGGCTTCGAGGCGCAGCTTGCCTTCCTCGAAACCCTCGTCCGCTTTCCCTCGGTCCGCGGCGCCGAACGTGAGGTGCAGGAAGCCTTCGCCGGAGCATGCCGCGAGCGCGGACTTGCGACGCGCGTGGCCCCCATCGACCTCGCACGCATTCGGGAGCATCCAGGCTTCTCGCCCGTCACCATCGACTACACCGAAAGCCTGACCGTCATTGCCCGCCACGAACCCCGGAGACAAACCGGCCGCTCGCTCATCATGAACGGGCATATGGACGTCGTCCCGCCAGGGCCGCAGGCTGTTTGGCAGTCGCCCCCCTTCGAGCCCCGCCGCGAGGGTGACTGGCTCTACGGCCGCGGCGCGGGCGACATGAAGGCCGGAAACGGCGCGATGCTAGCCGCCCTCGACGCGCTCGCTGCCTGCGGTGTCCAACCTGCGGCACCGGTCGAGATCCACTGCGTCGTGGAAGAGGAGTCGACCGGCAACGGCGCACTCGATGCAGCCCTCGCGGGTGGGAAGGCCGACGCGGTGCTGATCCCCGAGCCAATGGACGACATGCTCGTTCGGGCCAATCTCGGCGTCCTCTGGTTCCGCCTCCACATCAAAGGCCGGCCCGTGCATGCCCGCGAGACCGGCAGCGGTGCCAACGCCATCGAGGTTGCGACCCGCATGATCGCAGCGTTGAAAGGCCTCGAAACCCGTCTGAACGAGGGCCCACGGCACCCCGCCTTCAAGAGCGCGGAGCATCCGATCAACCTCAATGTCGGTCGCATCGAAGGGGGGGATTGGCCGTCTTCCGTGCCCGCCTGGTGCACGGTGGATTGCCGGCTTTCCTTCTTCCCGGGGATGGCTGCCTCCGAAGCGGCAGCGCTGGTCGAAAGCTGCGTCGCGGAGGCGGCGTCGCGCGACCCCTTCCTTTCGGAGACGCCGCCCGAGCTCGAATGGACGGGCTTCTTCGCAGAAGGCTACCATCAGCCAGCGGGCAGCGAGGCCGAAGCCGCGCTCGCTGACGCCCACGTGACGGCCCACGGCACGCCCCTCGGCGAAACGCTGATGCATGGCTATCTCGACGGTAGGGTCTACGCGCTCTACGGCGCGATGCCGACGCTCTGCTACGGCCCGCTGGCCCAAAACATCCACGGCTTCGACGAGCGCGTGAACCTGCCGAGCCTCCGGCGCTGCACCCTGGCCATGGCGCTCTTTATCGCCCGCTGGTGCGGTACCGAGCCGCGGGGCTGACGGGCGCGCGCCGGTCGGCCTCTGCGGGTCAATCCTCGGCAAGCATCGCCGCCGCGATGCGCTCGGCAGTCATTGCCGTCGGCAACGCCAGGTTGGCCGAAGGGATGGTCGGAAAAAGCGAGGCGTCCGCAACGCGCAGCCCCTCGACGCCAAAGACGCGGCCGGCGCCATCAGTCACCGCCATCGGATCGTCGGCTGCGCCCATCCGGCAGGTGCCGCAGGCGTGCCAAACGCCCGTGACGGCCCGGTCGAGGAAGCTATCGAGCCGCTCGGGCTCGGCCAGCAAGTCGTCGATGGATATCCCCGGCCTGGCCATCCGCTCGAGCAGCCGAGGTGCAAGGGGGCCCGCGCAGTCGAGAAGCACGCCCGCAAGGCCGGTCGCCACGCCCGCACCCACCCCCGGGGCCGCGAAGCGCCGGGCACGCTCCGACAGCAGTGCCGGGAAGGGTGGCCCGCAGGCGCCGCTGCTCGAGAGCGCCGCCATTTCCCGAGCAGCGCAACGAAAGGCATCGGCGAGCCGCGCCCGGTCCGCCGGATGGGAAAGAAGGCGAAAGTCGATATCGGCGCTGCCGTCCGGGCTCAGCGCAAGGCATCCCTTCGAGAAGGCCTGGTTCACCCAGACATAGAGCATGCCGACGCGTCGCCCGACGGCGTGCCAGGCAGAACGTCCCATGATCGCAAGATGCATGTCGCCCGCCTGGGTCCCTTCGTGGCCTGAGCTGAAGCGCTGTACGACCGGTATGTGATAGGCTGCGCGCCCGAGACGCGTGCCGCGCGGCAGCCAGGCAGCGACACCAGCAGCCGGATGCTCGAGGAGGTTCTCACCGACGCCCGGCCGGTCCGCGACGATGGCGATGCCCGCTGCCGCGAGCATGGCGCCGGGGCCGATGCCGCTTCGCATCAAGAGGAGCGGCGAGGCGAGCGCACCGGCGGCGAGCACCGTCTGCCGTGCCCGGAACATCCCACGGACCCCTACCGCGCCGCGCACCCGCCCCCCTTCGATCACGAGCCGATCGACCGCGCACTCCGTGACGATGGCGAGGTTCGGGCGCGCGCGGACTTCTGGGGTGAGCCAGGCTCGCGCTGCGGTGACGCGGCGCGCCCGTTCGTCGATTGCAAGCGCCGTTGGTGCGAGCCCGTCAGCCCACGGTCCGTTCTGGTCTGCGAGCCACGCCACGCCATTGCCGGCAAGCTGAGCCGCGGCACGGGCCGGGAAGGATCCCGGCGGCGGCGCAGGTGCCGGGCGCACCGGGATCGGCCCGTTTCCGCCGCCCGCCTTCGAGACGCGTGCGAAGGCTGCCTCTGCGCCCAGCCAGCACCAGCCCTCGGCGCCGAGATCGCCCCAGCGGTCATAGTCCGCCGGCGCGCCGCGATTGGCGCCGAGGCCGTTGATCGCCGTGCCGCCGCCGAGCACCCGCCCTTGGGCATAGGGCCTGCGCGGGAGGCTGGCCGGATCATTGCGCCCGGCACCACCCGTGCGGACGCTGAGACCCGGCCAGAGGTACGCGGGATCGAAATAGGCCCGGCCTGGGTAGAGTGCCGCGACGGCCGGCGGCTCGACGTCGCCGAGATCGGGCCCCGCCTCAAGGAGCACCACGCGCAACCCGGAATCTTCGCTGAGGCGCGCGGCGAGGACGCAGCCCGCCGCGCCACCGCCGATCACGAGGACATCGGCCTCAGCCTCTCTCGGGATCGACGCGCCGTTGCCTCGGCTCAGATCCATGCCGCCCGCTCTCCAAAGGTTCACCTGCCCGTGGCAAAGACTACGAGCGGGGCGTGCAAAGCGCCACGCGCCCATCAAGTGCCGCTCGACGCGACCCGAGAGCAGAACATCCACTTATCCCACCCCTGCAGCTCTCCAAGATCACCTCTGCGCGAAGGGGGGGAGGCCGAAGGCAGGTCGGCGAGGAGAACTTCGTCACCAACATAGCGTGATGTCGAAGGCGTCAGCCTGGTCCTTTCGCAGCCGTTTCTCGATCTCGGTTTTATCAGGATACAGAGCAGCCGCCTCGCCACCCAGGCGCATCCGCGCCTTGCACCGAACGTGGATGCAACCGAACCGTCGGGCCCGATCCGATACCTGGTAGGCTAGCGACCTGAACGTCGCATGCGCGAGCCGATCGGCGATCTGCTGCAAAAGTTTTCTCTCAAGGCGGAATAAGCGCCTGCCCCGTCCGTTCTCCTCCCCGACACCGGCGCTCTTCAGGACCGGGCAGAGACGGAGAGAGAGAATGACACGCAAGCTTGTCGCGATCCTGGGCCTGACGACGGCGCTCGGCGCCTGCGGGCCGATGACCACGCTCGAGACCGCCGGGCTGCCGGCATGGACGGGCGGCAGCGGAGAGCGCGACGGGCGACCTGCGATCGTGGCGCGCGGCGTCGCACTCGAGCCCCATGCCAAGGTGCTGCGCTCCGAGCTCGGCAACCGGCGGGTGCGCGATCTGATGGATGGCGGCACGGTGGTTCTGGAGATGTCCGCCAGCGGGTCGCGCCTGCGGCTGGTGGAGGCCGATGGCTGCCGCTCCACCCGGCTTCTCGACTGGTTCTCGCCCTCGCTCGCCTGGGCGGACTGCGGCAACTCCAAGCATTGGCACACGGCTGAGGCACGCGTCGGGATCGAGGCATCGCTCTATCCGCTTCGGCCCGGGGCGACAGGGCGCTATCGCCGCTCAGCCGTCTCGCATACCGGCCGCAAATCCGAGCGGGTGACCGACTGCCGCGTGACGGATGCGGTGACGGTCGATCTCGGCGCGCGCGTGGCGGATGCATTCGAGGTGGTGTGCGACGACGGGCGGATCGAGCGGACGACCTGGTACGCGCCGGGTGAGGGGCCGGTGGCCTATCGCGAGGCGCATCGCGAGCGCGGACTGCGCGAGGCCTGGGTCCTGACAGATTGACGGATGGAGGCGACCCGGCCTTTCGCTTGACCGGCGGGGCGGGAGCGGCCGGTGCCCTGCGGGCGGCGGAAGGGCTTGGCGCGTGCCCCGGCGTCTTCCGGCGAGGGCTGGATCGCAAGGAGAAGACAAGATGAAATACGAGGTTACGATCGGCAGGGCGGCGTCAGGCGCCGGTGGCATGGCGGCCGGAAGCCCCGCGCGGGCACGGGTCGAGCTGGTCGAGGCTGCGGGGCCCACGGGGCTGTCGGCCTGGGTGGCGCTGCCCGAACGGCGGGGGCCCGATCCTACCCCCCTGATTGCCGTGCACGGCATCAAGCGGGGCGCCCGCGCCCAGGCGGCCGGCTTTGCCGCACGGGCCTCGGCCGCGGGCCGGCCGGTGGTCGCACCGCTCTTCGATACCGCGCGTTGGCCGCTCTATCAACAGGCGGTGCGGCGTGGCAGGGCGGACCTCGCACTCGCGACGCTCCTCGACGATCTCGGCCTCGCGGGGCTGCCTGGGACGGGGCGCATCGACCTCTTCGGCTACTCGGCCGGCGCGCAGTTCGCACATCGCTTCGCCATGATGCACCCGCAGCGTGTGCGCCGGCTGAGCCTCGCCGCGGCGGGCTGGTACACCTTCCCCGACGACGCGCCCTTTCCCTATGGCCTCGGCGCCCGCAGGACGGTGGCCGGGCGCAGCGACAGCGTCGACTGGGGTGCGCTGATGGCCGCGCGGCTGGCGGAGTTTCTCGCGATCCCAAAGCTCGTCGCGGTCGGTGGGGCGGACACCCTCTCCGACGAGACGCTGCGCCGCGGGGCGGAGATCGACCGCCACCAGGGCGCCAACCGGGTAGCGCGCGCGCGGACCTATGCGGCAGCGCTCGAGGACGCGGCGGCGGCGCGGGGGATCGCCACGCCGCCGCCCCGTCTCACGATCCTGCCCGGCGTCACACACGACTTCACGGAGTGCCTCGCAGGCGGGTTGGCGACGCTCGTCTTGACGCCGCCCGACGCGGTGCGGGCGCGCAGCAGCACGAACACAGCAACAACTCTGACGAACGGACCCTTCGCGGGCCCGGCCGAGACGATCTGACAAGGAGCCGAGACATGATGATCACGCTGGAGCGGATGCCCGCTGGCCAGATCGCGGAGAAAGCGAAATGGGCCTTCACGACGCGCCGTGTGCCGCGCGGGACGGTTCACGGGCTCGACCGCCGGCTGGTCGATGCGCGGCCTGGCGACCTGGTGCTGGCGCGCGTGGCGCGCATCGGCTCGCACAAGCGGCTGCAGCTTGCGAGCGGCCGGCCGTCGGAGCTTTACGAAGGCGACGCAGTGGTACTGGTTTGCGGCGCGCGGTATGCGCCGGACCAGTTCGAGGGGCTGGCCGAGCTCGATCCGCGCGGCGCGGATATGCTGGCCGGCGGTGGCGTGATCGGGCGCATGCGCTCGTCCAACGGGCGGATGACGGCACCGACGCGGCTCGTCCCGCTCGGGCTCCTCTGCGGGCGCGACGGCGCGCGGCTGAATCTCAAGGACTACGCGCTGCCGGCAATCCCAGGGCGGGCCGCCATTATGCCCTGTGCGATGGCAGGGGGCCGCCCCCCAATGACGGTGATCGCCGCCATCGGCGCCTCGATGAACGCCGGCAAGACGACGGCCGTGGCGAGCCTCGCCCACGGGCTCGTCCGGGCGGGCTTCGAGGTAGCGGCCATCAAGGCGACCGGCACGGGCGCCTTCGGCGACGTCAACGCCTATTGCGACGCCGGCGCGCAGCATGTCTCGGACTTCGTCGATGCCGGCATGGTCTCCACCTATCTCGAGCCGCATGAGCGGATCTTAGACGGGATGGACCGGCTTCTCGGCCATGCGGCGGCCAATTGCTGCGACGTCGCGCTGGTCGAGCTTGCGGACGGGATCTTCCAGCGCGAGACGGCTGCGCTCCTGGCCGATCCGGCCGTCAGGGCGCGCTTTGACGGGCTCCTCTTCGCGGCGCCGGATGCGGCCTCTGCCGTGGGCGGGATTGCGCATCTCGAGGCGCGGGGCCTCGTGCCCGACCTCGTGACAGGCATGCTGAGCCGGTCTCCATTGGCGGCGGCAGAGGCGTCGGCGGCGGCAGGCATCCGCGTCGTCGACCGCCCGTCGCTCCGGGACCCCGCCTTTGCCGGCGCGTTCCTCGCTGAGATGCGGGGCAACGCCGCGGCGGGGCCGAGAGCCGCGACCGGCCGGGCAGCGCGAGCGGCCGAGAGCGCGGCGGCATGAGCGGCCTGCCGCGCCTCACGGGCGATGGCCGGGGTTGGGGCATCGCCGTGGTGGCCGCGCTCTCCGTCGGTCAGGCGCTTGCGGCGGGGGCGGCGGCCATCGCGACACGAGACGTCTTCGCGGCGCTTGCCGCCGATGCGCGGACCGTGCCGCTGCCGGTGGAGGCCCTCGCGGTGCTCGCGCTTTCGGGCGTGGCCATCGCAGGGCTCCGCGTCGTCGAGCGGGTGGTGGCCGAAAAGCTGGGGCAGGGCTATGCGGCGGTGCTTCGGCAAAAGCTCTTCACACATCTTTCGCGCCTGCCCGCGCGGCGCCTGACGGAGCAGCGGGCCGGCGGGCTAACGCTGCGCTTCGTCGGCGATCTCGGCGCAGTGCGAAACTGGATCAGCCTCGGTATCGCGCGCCTGATCTCGGCAGGCATCGTCCTGCCGGGCGCGCTCGCCGCGATCTTCGTCATCGACCTGGAGCTCGGCCTGGCGGCCACTCTGCCGATCGGGCTCGGGCTCGCGGTCATGGCGCTCCTCGGCATGCGCTTCGGGGCCGCGCATCGGCGGCTGCGGTCTCGCCGGGCGAAGCTGGCGACGGACATGGCGGAGCGGATCCCGCACGCAGCTGAGCTGCGGCTCCTCGGGCGAATGGCGGTGGAGCGGCGACAGCTCGAGCGTCGGACGGAGCGCATGGTCATGGCGGCGCTGTCGCGCGCGCGGGCGGCAGCGCTTCTGCGCGCGGTGCCGGACGCGGCGTCGGGCATGGCCGCCGCCTCGGTCCTCTACATGGCGCTGAGTGCGGATCTGCGCACCGCATCGGCAGCGGGTGCGCTCGCGGCCGTGGGTCTGGCGCTTCAGCCGATGCGCGAGCTTGCGGGCGTCTGGGACCGGCGGCGCGCCTGGGTTGCCGCGCGCCGGAAATGCGAGGCACTGCTTGCCCGGCCGTTGCGGCCTGCGGGAAGGTCGGACGGGGCCGATCCGATGAGCCGCACCGAAGGTGCAGCGCGAGGGGGGACGGGACGGGGGCCGGTCGTGCTGGAGGGCCAAACCCGGACAACAGCCCTCGCGACGGCGACGGCGCCCGTCGCGCTCGCCTTCCACATGCTCAAGGCGGGGCCACTACGCCACATCGTCGCGACGCTGGAGCCCGGCGGGCGCGTCGCCATCAGAGGGCCGAACGGTGCTGGCAAGTCGCTCCTCCTCACGTTGGCGGCGGGGCTCGAGATGCCGGAGGCGGGCCGCGTGACGCTCGACGGCGTGGCGACCGGCAGGCTTCGCGCGGGCGCGATCGCCCGCCGCGTCGCCTTCGTGGGGCCTAGGAGCCCGATCCTGGCCGGCAGCCTGCGCCGGGCGCTCACCATGGGCGGATCGAACCGGCCCGATGATACGGCGGTGACGGAAATGGCGCGGCATCTGGGCCTTGGCAGCGTGCTCGACCGGCTGGGCGGGCTCGACGGGCGGGTGGGTGAGGGCGGGCGCACGCTTTCGTCGGGGGAGGCGCGGCGCGTCCTCCTCACCCGGGCGGCGCTCTCGGGCGCGGGGCTTCTGCTCCTCGACGAGCCGGATGACGTGCTGGACGCGGACGGTCCCGTCCTTCTCGCACGCCTCTTCGACGCGACGCCGGCGAGCATTCTCTACACCACACATGACCCAAGGGTGGCGGCGCTCGGGGAGAGGGTCTGGCGGGTCGAGAACGGCCAGCTCCGCATCGCGACGACGCCGGAGGGACGGGCGGACGCGGCCTGAGCGCTGCGCGCCCCGCCGCCACTACCCGCCTCCAATACATGCTCAAAAACACGGTGAACATTTTGACCTTATTGATGCGTGCCTGTCCGGAGATCCCGCCGATCTTCCGGGCGGGGCGGGTCAGTAGCAGCGTCCTCCCGGCATCTGGAGGAGGCCGAAGCCGTAGATGTCGTCGCGCCCCTGTGCCCCGAGATCGAGGGCACGGCTGTGCAGGAGCGCGCGTGCCGCTGCCGCGTCGCCCCCCGTCTCCGCGCGGGCGCGCAGGAGGGCCGCGGCCACGAAAGGGGCCGCGAAGCTCGTGCCGGACCAGTCTTGCCAGCCGCCGCCGGGGGCGGCCGAGCTGACGCCCACGCCTGGAGCGGCAAGCTCAACATAGCCGCCGCGCGTGCCGCCCCTGTAGGCGCGGCGGCGCTGGTCAACCGCGCCGACGGCGATCACCTCCGGCAATGCGGCCGGATAGGCCGGCGCGCCGCGGCGCCCGCCATTGCCCGCCGCAGCCACCAGGCTCGCCTGGCCGGAAGC